>DBIH01000200.1 GCA_002296885.1 Flavobacterium sp. UBA807
CCAAAATAAGCATAAAAATAAGCAGGATTTCCACAAGCCGAGTTTGTAATTTCATTTAATGAATTACCATCAGCATTACCTCCCGTATATTGAGCATATAATGGAATATGTGCCAGCAGAAATACAATCAACGTGTTAAAAATATATTTTGTTGATTTCATCTGAATAGATTTTAATTAATATTTGTTGATAATTTGATGCACAAAATGTGCTGCTTAAAATCTAAACGATATTATCGAACACCTCTACCACCTATTCCGTAAGATCTACTAATACCCGCATTAATAATACTATATCTATCGGATGTACATATGTATGGAGAAACATTATAATAAGAACCTCCTCTGTAACCAACACCGTTAGATGTAGTGTTGGCAGTTGGCCAAGTTGACTGATTAGCAAAACCTGTTGCATCTAGATTTCCATCTCCAAGTGTCCCATTGTAGGTAGTACCGGCAAGGAAATACGTTCCGATTACAGTTTCCCATACATTACCAGACATATCCATAACACCATAATAAGAAGCCCCTGATGATAATCTTCCTGATGTACCTGTAGCCATAGCTCCTACCCTCATTGGACCATAAATTGAACTCGCACTATTTAAATTATACGCGCACATACCATTATTTACGGCCACACTGGCTGTTTCATTATTTTGGAAAGCATTGTTCAAAGCATTACTATATACCGGCGTAGCTTGTGTGCTTCCCCACGCATATTCTCCGGCTACTCTGGCTTGTGGACCACGGCAAACTTTTTCAAATTCCATTTCGGTCATTGGGCGTAAGGCAGCCCAGTCTAAATACGCAGCAACATCAAAGTAACCTATCATATTCATTGCAATATTTTGTCCGTCATTTACACTGTTTGGTGTACCCGGAGTTGCATCGCTTCCAAAAACTGCCGGAATAGCGCCGTTGCTTCCCGGAGTTACAATTGATAGACCGCAACGGTATTGCAGTGCAGTTCCCGAATACATAGCATAACTTCCTGCAGCACTGATAGGATCGGTCACTACTCTGTTTTTTTGTTGATCAAATGTAAGTGAGTTAAGAAAATCAGCATATTGTTCTACAGAAATTTCATATTTCATACAGTAAAATGAATTGTATCCCATTGGAAAAGTTGCCGGAACAGAATTATTATAAGAAGCATTAAGTGTTGCCGCTGTTAAACCTGTTGATTGAGCAGTACTGTTGATTGTAACATTATTATAGGTATAAGAACCCGCTCCATCTCCTAGCTGAAAATCACCTTGTGGTATATTTACCATTTCAATTCCGTAAACTTTGTAATTGTAAGTTCCGGCAGGTAAATTCATACTCAAGGTTACAGCGGTAGAAGCTATATTACCTCCTCCAACGGCACTACGACGGATAAAAACTCCTTTATTATCTGTTACCGTATCGATTTGCAAAGGAGAACTTGTAGAATGTCCCGAAGCATTCAGGGTAACATGTTGCCATAAATTGGTGTTACAGTCCTGATATTTTACAAATACCCAAACAGCGTCCCAGTTTGCCGGAGCAACACTGGCATTCCAACTGTTTTCCCAAGCTATGTTAAAAGTAATGTTAGTCCCGGAAACAGATGTTCCTGTAATCTGAAGATTGTTTGCTTTTGCATTAAAGCCAAGTACCAAAAAGAATACGGCCAGTGCAAATTTCGAAAAATAGTTTTTTGATTTCATTGTAATGATTTTTTAAAAGTTATAAGGCAAATCTATGTCCGGAAAAGACACAAAAAAATACGCAGAATTGCGTATTTTCTTGATTCCCTGATTTGAACCCTTAACTTTCGGGGAACTTAATTTGTACTGTTGTTCCGTTTTCGAGGACGGATTTTATTTCAATTTCACCATTAATATCGGCGATTCTCTTTTTCATATTATTGATTCCGTTGCCCAATTCTATCTCATTGCTATCAAATCCTTTTCCGTCATCATGAATGGTAATTACAATATTTTTATCCTGATGTTTGATATCGATTTTGATGCTTTTAGCTTCTGCATATTTGATACTGTTATTAACCGCTTCCTGAATGGTTCTGTAGATATTCATCCCTTCAATAGAAGTAAATTTTAAATTTTTCAGATTCTCATCTATGGTAAAATCGAACCCAACATCCTGTTTTGCTTCTTTTGCCTTTTCCACAAAATTATGAATCCGGGTTTGCAGATCTTCAAAGGTAATTTCACTGTGATTCATCGCCCAGATTGTATCTCTGAGTTCCAGTATGGTTGACTTTGCAAAGTTGCTGATGGACGAAAGCTTGTTATCAAGCTTAGAATTCTGAAGCTCAAAAGCGTATTTTATATTATCAACCGATGAAATAATAAACGTTAGTTGTGAGCCAATATTATCATGCAGATCTCTTGAAATCTGGAGCCTTTGATCCTGTAGCTTGTTTTGTGTTTCAATTTTGGCAATAGCCGATTTGAGCTCAAACTCCTGTTGCTGTTGTTTGTTTCTAAGTTTCTGTTGTCTGTACACTAATAATCCAATCAAACCAATAAAGAGTGCTATGGATGCGACTAAGATTAATTGGCTTCGGGCACTTTTGATCTCAATTGTTTTCTGAAGTAATTGTTTTTCTTTTTTCTCACTCTGATATTTCGCTTCCAGTTCATTGGTTTGTTTTGCTACTGCTTTTTCAATTATCGTATTTTGGAATTTGGAAGCCAGATTATTATAATAATTTACACTGTCCGGTTCTTTCAGATAGCCATAAGTGTGTATGAAAAACTGATAGGTTTGCAGAAGATTTTCCTGTGAATTTGGATCGCTTTCATATTGCTTCTTTAATTTATACAATACTTTGTTGGCCTCATCAAATCTTTGATACATGATATGCTCTTTGGCAATTCCGAGAGAAAGACCTGATTCATCTTTGGTCAGATTTAAAGAATCCCTTAGTACTTTTGACTTGTTGAAAAGGGCGATAGCTTCTTTTGATTTTTTTTGTTGCGATTTTATGCTCCCTAAATTATTCAAAGCGCTTGACAATGCCATATTGTTTCCGGCCTTCTTAGAAGAAACCATACTTTTTTGGTAAAATTTCAGTGCGTTTAAAGTATCCTTCATCCTCAAATAGACATTTCCCATCGAAAGATAAGAAGTGCACAAACCACTATCCTGATTCATTTTCTCCTGGTAACTTATAGCTTCCTGAAGGTATTTTTTTGCTTTTGGATAATTTTTCAGACCAATGAAAAGAATAGCAACATTTGCCTTTGTTGCAGAAACAACATCGGGGTTGTTGTTTTTTTCAAAATAGTCAATTCCATCAAGATAATATTTAAGTGCCAGTTCTCTTTTGTCTTCCTTATTAAAGATATTTGCCAAATTGAGTTTGACTTTTGCGGCACCCAAATTGTCTTTTCTTAATTTCCTGATTTTTAATGCCGTATTATAATACTTCTTTGAATTTTCATAATCATTTCTTCTGAAATACACGGCACCAATATCGCTATTCACCTGAGCAATTAGTGTAGAATCTTTAAGTTTTGTTGATTCTGAAATTGCTTTCTGACCGTACAATAACGCCGAATCTGTGGAAACATTTGAATAATACCAGGTCAAATCGGAATAAATTGTAGCAGTTCGCTTAGCATCAGGGTTGCTTTTCAGTTCATCCTTTAGCTTATCAATTAGTTGCTGTGCATTTTGAGCAAATCCAAAATTAAGCCCAAGCAGACAAAACAATAGCAGCCTTATTATTCTTTTCATCGTTGGTCAGGTAATATTATATTAATTTTTGTCCCATCAGACTCTTTGGAATTTATTGAAATTTTTCCACCAATTTCTTCAATTCTTTTTTGCATATTCTTTAATCCGAAACCTTCTTCAACGTTAGCTTTATCAAATCCTTTTCCGTCGTCAGTAATTGTTATTTCGATACTGTTATTTAGTCTTTTGGCCTGTATACTTATCTTTTTTGCATCGGCATATTTGATGCTGTTATTAATAGCTTCCTGAATGGTCCTGTAAATATTCATCCCTTCAATAGAGGTAAATTTTAAATTCTTCAGATTATCATCTATTATAAAATCAAACTCAATATCATGCTTTGCTTCTTTTGCCTTTTCAACAAAATTGTGAATACGGGTTTGCAAATCCTCAAAGGTAATTTCACTGTGATTCATCGCCCAAATGGTATCGCGAAGCTCAAAAATGGTCGACTTGGCAAAACTACTGATGCTCGAAAGCTTATTGTCGAGTTTTGAATTTTTGAGTTCAAAGGCATATTTTATATTGTCAACCGATGAAATTATAAACGTCAATTGCGAACCTATATTGTCATGCAAATCTCTTGAAATTTGAAGTCTTTGTTCCTGCAGTTTGTTTTGGGTTTCTATTTTGGCAATGGCCGATTTGAGTTTGAACTCCTGTTCTTGCTGTTTGTTTTTGAGCTTTTGTTGGCGATAGATCAGAAATATAATAATCAATAGACCCAAACCAATAATCAGCGTAATGATGATTTGGGTATTCTTCTTTTTTATTTCCAGATTTCGTTCAGCGAGTTGGGCTTTCGACTTAAGGATTTGCTTCTGCTTTTTTTCGTTTTGGTATTTTGCTTCAAGTTCAGAGAATTTTTGTGCTCTTTCCACATCAAAAACAGAATCCCTGAGTTTGATATAATCTTCCTGATCCTGGACAGCTTTCTCGAGGTTATTCCTTTTTTTATTAAAGATAGAACGGGCCATATAAAAATCGCGCAGTTTCTCTGCATTCATGCTTTTTTTGGCATTCCCTTCGGCTTTGGCAAAATAAGCTTCTGCTTTTTTATAATCGTCGAGCTCATAAGCAATACGAGCTAAATTTATATAATAAGTCGCCTGATCATAATAGTAATCGGAATCTTTTATTCCACCATTTTGCTGAAAATTAATGTCGCTGATTTTAAGCGCCGATTTTATCCAGCGCTCAGCTTCCTTGTATTTTTTTTGTTTTAAAAGTGTATTGCCAATATTGTTATAAGTGCTCGAAATGGTTAGTGTGTCTTTGCCTTTGATGTACTTAAAGACCTTTTTATGATAATACAATGCGCTGTCGGGCTTGTTCCAATCGTCGTAATTAATGGCAATAGCATTCAGGGCTGTATAGATATAGGCCGGTTTAGTATCTTTTTTTTTCAACCAAAAGTTTAAGGCTTTTTTGCCGTAGTAAATCCCTTTTTTAAAACTTTCGAAGTCGTGATAGTTTAGGGATAGATTGACATTGTAAAAGGCGACCCAGTTTTCATTGCCTGTCTTTTCAGCGATTTTAATTCCATCAAGGGAATATTGGATAGCTTTATCGTATTGCCCTTGTTTTCTGTAAACTTTAGACATATTATTATAAACAGTAAGCAGTGAAGGCAAATCGCCATTTTTAAGCAGTTTGATTGCTTTTTCACCATAAACTATAGAGCTGTCCAATTGATTGAAGTCGCAGCATCGGGCATTTTTAGCGAAGTAGTATTGGGCTTCATCAGCCTGGTTTTTGATGCTTTTCTTAGCAACTTTAAAATAATAATCGGAAGAATCGGCTGATTGGAATGCCTTGATTAATATTTTTTGGATTTCCTGTGCCGAACTATTATGGAAGCAGGAAATGATAAACAGAAATGAAAATAAAAACTTTTTCATCTGAAGAATTTATAGTGTTAAATATATCATTTTCTCGGATATAATTCTTCAAATAATTTAAAATTTATATCATAAATGTCTTTGTTGAGAGTTGTATTGATATGAATTAATTTTTCTTTTAATTCTTCTGATAATTGTAATTGATTGTTTTGAGCCTTTTGCTCATTGGTTATCTGAACAATAAACTCTTCTAAAATTTTAATCCGTGAATTAAAATTTTGCCTGTCTACCTGTATCTTATTTATTAAATAAATAATTATGATAAGGAAAACACAAGCTATAGGGGCTAAAATATTGGTCATTTGCAAAAGTTCAAAACAATCAATTAAATATCTTAGTTAAGATTTAATCTGAAGATTAGCTCGAAAAGTTCACGTTAAAGGCACCGTTGGTAACTTGTTTCGTGTCAGTTCCGCTTTGGTTTTTACCTGTAAACGTAAATGTCCCTTTTACATTTGTATCTGTAATCTCACTAATGGTTATAGAACCAACGTTTCCTGAACTTTCATAAGGTGCTGCCCATGTTGTTGATGACATAGTACTTAAGTTGATTTCAGTGTAACTCGCTTCGGTTGAAATTGATGCATCACTGATTTGATAAGTTCCTGCTGCAACTGTAGTTCCCATTACCATTAAATGAATGGCTTTCCCTGTTGCATCACTTCCTTGTACGATGACTGTTGTTGTTCCGCCAGCCGTAACTTTTGTTGCAAATGTTGCTGCTGTCATTGATGTAAAATTCGTTCCAGCAACCTTACCCTTAAGAGTTCCCAAAGAAGCACTGCTTCCTCCTCCGTCACCATCACTGCTGCACGATGACAGCATTGATGTTAATGCTAATACAAGCACAATACTAAGTTGTTTGATTGTTTT
>DBIH01000207.1 GCA_002296885.1 Flavobacterium sp. UBA807
AGGAATCTTCAATGATTTCGGAAGAAATTTTAATCAAACTTCTTTGAATGTATTTCTGAAGAATAATTCTGGAATGAAACTCAATATGAGCGGAAGAGGATATTTTTTGAGTAAGCTGAATCAGGTAAAAATCACCGCCGGCCAAATCTAATTTTGCATTCTTTTTTAACTGTGCTGAAACTGTTAATAAGTCAATTGGCTGAGAATCTGTGAATAACTGAAAAATCGCTTCAAAAATATGCTTGTGAGCTTCCTTGTAAAAAGCATCCGGCTGAAGAATATCAATAACCTCATCAACTCCTTTTTTATCAATCATCATTGCACCAAGCACAGCCTCTTCTAAATCGAGAACCTGCGGTGGCAGCTTCCCTTTTTCTAAGTTTATTATAGTAGTTTTATCTACTTTTATTGGGCTTATATTTCTGATATTTTCCATGGAACGAAAGTAAAATATTTTGACAGATTTTTGGGATTGAGTTATTCAACAATTCTGTTTATAAGTTTCTTTTTTTTGTTAACAACCAAAAAAAATCCGAAACCACAGGGCTTCGGATTTAACATTTATTTGTAAGAAATTATTCTTTATATTCGCCCATTTTACTGTATTTATCCATCCTCTGCGAGACTAACTCCTCTGTTGATAAATCTTTCAGTTCATTAAAGGCTTTCATGATATATTGCTCGACAGTTTTGAAAGCAGTTTCTTTATCATAATGTGCTCCACCAAGTGGTTCCGGAATAACATCATCAACCAATTTCATTTTTTTCATATCGGTCGAAGTCAGTTTCAAAGCTTCGGCTGCCTGTTCTTTATACTCCCAGCTTTTCCATAGAATTGAAGAACAAGATTCAGGTGAAATAACAGAATACCATGTATTTTCCATCATTAAAACCCTGTCACCTACGCCAATTCCCAATGCGCCTCCGGAAGCTCCTTCACCAATGATAACACATATGATTGGAACTTTCAAACGAATCATTTCAAAAATATTTCGGGCGATAGCTTCACCCTGCCCTCTTTCTTCAGCTTCCAAACCAGGATAAGCTCCCGGAGTATCAATTAAAGTTACTACCGGAATGTTGAACTTCTCAGCCATTTTCATTAGGCGCAATGCTTTTCTGTACCCTTCAGGGCTTGCCATACCAAAGTTACGCAACTGACGCATTTTGGTATTGATTCCTTTTTGCTGCCCGATAAGCATAAATGATTGCCCGTCAATCTGACCTAAACCACCAACCATAGCTTTATCATCTTTGAAATTTCGGTCTCCGAAAAGTTCCAAAAATGTACCCTTAGTTAGGTTAGTAATATGCTCTAAAGTATAAGGTCTGTTTGGATGACGCGACAATTGTACACGTTGCCAGGCGGTAAGGTTTTTGTATATCTGACGTTTGGTTTCTTCTAATTTCTTTTCAATTTGTTTGCAGGTTGCAGTAACGTCTACATTTGATTCTGCACCAATTATCTGGCATTTATCGAGTTGATCTTCTAGTTCTTTAATAGGAAGTTCAAAATCTAAATATTCCATAAGGTATGTTCGTTTAGGTTTAATCGAATAGCAAATATAAAATTTTAAATTGTTATAAAATATGCTTTTCAGAGATAATTTGTAAACAACTTTAGCTCAATTTTTTACGTGATTTTATTATTCCATTTAGGATAACAGTGAGTAAAATAATGAAGGCTCCAATGTAGAATTCAAAGCTCATTCTTTCTTTTTCTTTAAAAACCAATACGGCCAAAATGATACCATAAATAGGTTCCAGATTGATGGTAAGCATTACAGTATATGGACTCAAAAATTTCATGATTGATGTTGATGCAATGAAAGCATAAGCAGTACAAACAGAACTTAAAATCATTAAATACATGACATCCTTAGCAGAAAGCGCAAAGAATGTTGGTGAAAAACTATGCGTCAATAATAAAAGAAAACTAAAGAAAATTAAACCACCACTGAGTTCATAAAAGGAAATGATTACAGGGCTGTATTCTTTAACAAATTTACTATTGATAACGGCAAACAATGCCGAAAGGAATGCTGATGATAAAGCGATAAGCATTCCGTAGAAATAATTTCCTTCAACATTAAAAATAATGTATAATCCAAAAACAACAATCAATCCGAAAAATACTTCATACCAAACGATTTTTTTTCCATACAAAATTGGTTCGAGCAGTGAAGCAAAAAAAGCTCCGGTAGACAAACATGCAAGTGTGACAGATATATTTGAGATTTTAATTGCCTTAAAAAAAGTAAACCAGTGCATGGCTATGATAAATCCGGCAAAAAGGAATTGAAGCGTTGTTTTTTTGGAAATTTTTAAAGGTATTTTTTTGAAAATCACATAAATCCCAATAAATCCAACTGCAAAAAGCATCCGGAACCAAACCAATGGCAAAGCATCAAGTGAAATCAAAGCTCCAAGAACTGCCGTAAATCCCCAGATGAATACTATTAAATGGAGATGCAGATAACTTTTGAGGTTATCGCTTAGCATTTTTCAGGAGATAAATAGCCAGTATTCCGAAAACAATGTTTGGAATCCAAACGGCAATTAATGGTGGTGCTGAGGATTTTTCAGCAAGAACACCAAAAACCTTATCCAAAAAGACGAAAGTAAACGCCAGAAGAATTCCTATGGCAAGGTTGGTTCCCATTCCGCCACGGCGCTTCATAGATGAAACTGCAACAGCAATAATCGTTAGTATAAAAGCTGAAACCGGAATACTGAATTTTTTATAAAGCACTACCAAATACACATTGATATTTGAAGAACCACGTGCTTTTTCTTTGTCAATAAATTTATTGAGTTCATTTATGGGCAGGGTTTCCGCTATGTAAACAACCGGAGTCAAATCTTCTAAATCAAATTTAAAAATGGTGTCTTTTACTTCTCCCGCTTCAATTATATCGCCAAACTTGCCAACTTTTCTTTTGGTATAATTGTATAAGGTATAATTTTTTTTCTGTGGATTCCATTTAATCCTACTTGCCAGTAATTTATATTTCAGCTTGTCGCCTTCAAATTTTTCCATCGAAAAGTTAAAAGCCATCTGAGAGACATTATTAAAGTTACTCACAAAAATATATTCGTCTTTACTGATTTGGCGAAATACATTGGAGTTGTCACGCATCCCTTCCACTCCGGCATTATTAAGATACATGTACCGAAAGTTATTAAAACCCGCACTGGCATTTGGCAATAAATAAACGTTCATTATCAAAGCAGCAATTGACACAATCGTAGCCCCAATAATATAAGGGCGCAAAAATCTGGAAAATGATATACCTGAGCTGAGAATGGCAATAATTTCGGTGTTGTTTGCCAGTTTTGATGTAAACCAAATTACCGAAAGAAATAAAAATATTGGAAATAACAGATTGGCAAAATAAATAGTGAAATCAAGGTAATACTTGGCAATGGCTGAGAAAGCTACCTGATGTTCTATCATTTTGTTGATTTTTTCTGAAACGTCAATTACAATTCCGATAGGAATAAACATCAGCAACATCACCGAGAATGTAACTAAGTAGCGTTTAAGAATATATCTGTCAATTATTTTAAGCATAAGCTATAATCGTTGGCTCATATTTTTTACCATCATTTCTTTCCAGACTCTGAAATCCCCGGCTAAGATATGTTTTCTTGCTTCACGAACCAACCACATATAGAAACCTAAATTATGAATTGTGGCAATTTGTTTTCCAAGATATTCGTTAGCAGCAAATAAATGACGTAAATAAGCTTTGGTATATTCAGTATCAACAAAGGTGTGTCCCATTTCATCTATTGGTGAAAAATCGGCTTCCCATTTTTTGTTTTTGATGTTGATGGTTCCGTTTGCCGTGAATAACATTCCGTTGCGCGCATTTCGTGTTGGCATCACGCAGTCAAACATATCAATTCCCAAAGCAATATTTTCCAGAATGTTTATTGGCGTTCCGACTCCCATCAAATAACGCGGTTTATCTTCCGGTAGAATTTCACAAACGACTTCGGTCATCGCATACATTTCTTCAGCAGGTTCTCCAACAGAAAGTCCGCCAATAGCATTCCCTTGTTGTCCGGTGTTGGCAATATATTCAGCAGATTGACGTCGCAAATCTTTATAAGTACTACCCTGTACTATTGGGAAAAGTGTTTGTTCGTATCCATATTTAAACGGAACTTTTTCCAAATGACTGATGCATCTGTCCAGCCAACGATGCGTCATGTGCATAGAACGTGTCGCATAACGGTAATCGCATGGATATGGTGTACATTCGTCAAATGCCATAATGATATCAGCACCAATGCTACGCTGGATTTCCATCACATTTTCGGGTGTAAAAAAATGATATGAACCGTCGATATGTGATTTGAATTTTACGCCTTCCTCCTTTATTTTTCGATTTGCCGAAAGCGAATATACCTGATAACCGCCACTATCGGTCAGGATGTTCCTGTCCCAATTCATGAATTTGTGAAGACCACCCGCTTTTTCAAGGATTTCAGTTTGTGGACGAAGGTATAAATGATAGGTATTCCCAAGAATAATATCGGGATTGATTTCTTCCTTTAATTCTCTTTGATGCACTCCTTTTACAGAAGCTACGGTACCTACAGGCATGAATATTGGAGTTTCAATCACACCATGGTCTGTTGTGATACTACCGGCTCGTGCTTTTGAATTGGGATCTTTTTGTAATAAATCAAATTTCATTTACTTCTTTTAATCAGACGGCAAAGATAAAAGAATTGTGAATTGTGGATTCTGAAATAGGAATTTATTTAACACAAAGATTTTGCTGAAAGAATTGAGATATTACTATGTAAATTGAAGTTGTCCTAAATTTTAAATAGATTATTTTTTAATCATTTCAAATTCTTTCAGTACATCTGCAATATTCTGTTTGAACTCTTGAAAATTATGCCTTTTAACCAGACAGGAAACTCCCATATCAGAGCAATATTGAAGTAGTTTTTTAGGATAAGCTCCCGAAACCATCACAACCTGTATATCTTTCATATCATCGGAACTTTTAATTATCTCTAAGATTTCCTGCCCATTAAGTACGGGCATGTGAATATCCAAAAAAATAATATCCGGTTTTTTTGCCTGTATTTCCAAAACCAACAGCATCTTTCGTCCGTCGGAAAATACTTTTACATCATGACCCAATTCTTCAGTAATCTCCTTAAAGAAACCTAAATCATCAAAATCATCGTCCAGGTAATAAATAGTTTTTGACTTTTTCATAATGGTAGTTTTTTGTAATTGCAATTTACCCTCATTTTTTTAGGGATGATTACAGAATATCAACAGATTCTTATATAATTTCTATTGACATTCTGATGATTAAAATTCATACCAATAACTATTTAATAACTAATCTGTAAAACTTTTGCGGCTTGAAAAAAATAGAATTACTTTTGGAGACATCAAATTTTAACTTCAAAAAATGGCTGACACACAACATTTACAGGATTTTTCAACGCAAGTGCGAAGAGATATCCTTCGCATGGTACATGCAGTAAATTCGGGACATCCAGGTGGTTCGCTTGGCTGTACAGAATTTTTTACGGTATTGTATCAACACCTCTTGGAAAGAAAACCAGGCTTCAGTATGGACGGAATTGGAGAAGATTTATTCTTCTTATCCAATGGTCATATATCTCCGGTTTTCTATAGCGTTTTAGCTCGAAGTGGTTATTTCCCGATTTCAGAATTAGCTACATTCCGAAAATTGAATTCCCGTTTGCAAGGACATCCAACAACACATGAAGGTTTGCCTGGTGTTAGAATGGCTTCAGGTTCTCTTGGACAGGGAATGTCTGTTGCGATTGGTGCGGCTCAGGCCAAAAAATTAAATGGAGACAAGCATTTAATTTATTCGCTTCACGGCGACGGTGAATTGCAGGAAGGTCAAAACTGGGAAGCTATTATGTATGCTTCTGCTAAAAAAGTAGATAATCTTATCGCTACAGTAGATTTGAACGGTCAGCAAATTGACGGTTCGACAAATGATGTTTTAAACTTAGGGAATCTGAAAGCTAAATTCGAAGCTTTTGACTGGGACGTCCTTGAAATTAAGGAAGGTAACAACATTGATGCAATTATTGCAGGAATGACTGAAGCAAAAAACAGAACCGGAAAAGGAAAACCTGTTTGTGTTTTACTTCATACAGTGATGGGACATGGTGTCGATTTTATGATGCACACACATGCCTGGCACGGAAAAGCACCAAATGATGAACAATTGGCAAACGGATTGGCACAAAATGCTGAAACTTTAGGAGATTACTAAGATTATGAAAAAATATACAAATACAGGAAGTAAAGATACCCGTTCCGGTTTCGGAGCCGGGATGACAGAACTTGGACAGAAAAACGAAAATGTGGTGGCTCTTTGTGCCGACTTAATTGGTTCGTTAAAATTTGATGATTTCAAAAAAAATCACCCCGAACGTTTTTTTCAGGTTGGAATTGCTGAAGCCAATATGATTGGAATTGCAGCCGGATTAACCATTGGTGGAAAGATTCCCTTTACCGGAACATTTGCGAACTTTTCAACCGGAAGGGTTTATGACCAAATTCGTCAGTCGGTTGCTTATTCAGACAAGAACGTAAAAATTTGTGCTTCGCATGCCGGATTGACTTTGGGAGAAGACGGAGCAACGCATCAAATTTTAGAAGACATCGGTTTAATGAAAATGTTACCCGGAATGACTGTAATCAATACTTGTGATTACAATCAAACCAAAGCAGCTACATTAGCCTTAGCTGATCATCACGGTCCGGCTTATTTGCGTTTTGGACGTCCGGTTGTGCCTAACTTCACCCCTGCCGATGAACCATTCGTAATTGGTAAAGCCATCATGCTTAACGAAGGAACTGATGTAACCATTATTGCTACAGGTCATTTAGTTTGGGAAGCCCTAATTGCAGCAGAAACTTTAGAAGCTAAAGGCATTTCTGCTGAAATTATCAATATTCATACGATTAAACCTTTGGATGATGACGCTATTTTAAAATCAGTTGCAAAGACGGGTTGCGTAGTTACTGCAGAAGAACACAATTTCTTGGGTGGTTTAGGAGAAAGTGTTGCCAGAGTACTGGCATTGAACAATCCAAAACCACAGGAATTCGTTGCCGTGAAAGATAGTTTTGGTGAAAGTGGAACTCCGGAACAATTGATGGAAAAATACAAACTCAATAATCAGGCTATTGTTGAGGCTGTTGAAAGAGTAATGAAAAGAAAATAATTTCTTTTTAATCAAAAAAAATCCCGTTCAAATTGAGCGGGATTTTTTATTATTTGTTAAGAACCATGACAACTTGGATCTAAATAATTTTTCTTACCATTTCCGGTTCCTCCACAAGTCGGAATATCATCAAAAGGATATGGATCACCAGTTAACGGGTTTTTAATTTCACTTGCTGTTGTATAATGGTCACCATCATCATCTGTATCTAAAAAATCAGGTACTTCTTCATATTTATAACTTCCATCTGGTTGTAAAATAGGTGTTCCGTCATCAGTATTGTCTATGTTTGCAACTCCTTCAGGCAAAGAATATACATATCCATCCGGAACGCCAGATATATTTGTAACATTTCCATCACTGTCTACTATTGAAGTTCCTAAATCTTCCTGATACGAATAAATTCCATCTCCATCGTGATCAACCCTTTGAATTTCATAAAGTTTAAAACTGAATATAAGTGGTGAATAAGCCGGAATTCCACCCGTTGAGCTTGAGAAATAAGCCAAACCTGAAGGAATAAACATAACTCCTGCACCAAAATCATTATAGGAAACAGTTCCATCAGGATTTCCGGTATAACTGCCCGTTTTAAATTGTGGGAATATCTCGCTCCAACCTCTGATTACCCCTGTTAAATTAAAGAAAGTTTGAGGGTTAACTGATTTTTCAAACTCTTCAGATTTGATAGTAGTAACATCAACTCCACTAACAGTTTCTGTATTTTTATAAATATATTCCCCTCTATAAGAAGTCAGTACTCTGTCTACATTACAAGGAGATTTGCTATTTGGTCCAGATCCTTGTCTTAGCTGTAGATAGTAAATTTTATAAACAACATCAACATCATTTTGCCTAACCTTAACATACCTTGTTCTCAGCGGATATGTTGTTTGATCCCAAATGGAAGTTTGTGTCCCTCCATCAGGAATTAAAGTAAATGTAACATCCTGATCATCAGTTGCGCCCGGATTGTTAACTACTTCCATATAGTGTGTATGCAGATAGGTTTCTATATTGGTCATATCAGCATCTCTCTGCTCCTTATAATCACGTAAAGGTTCTGAACCACTATCATTTTTTGAACAGGAAAAAATAGTTATTGCTATTGAAAAAAGAGATACTATTTTGAAAAAGTTATTCATTTTTGCTTGAATTTTGAGCCCGCAAGATACAATATTGATTTATTTTTGTAAACAATTTAACGTTGATTTTGGAAAAAAAATGAGAGTAGATAAATATTTATGGTGCGTTCGGTATTACAAGACCAGGAACATGGTAACCGAAGCTTGCAGAAAAAATCAAATTACTGTCAATGGTCAAATCGCAAAACCGTCCAAAGAAGTTTTCCCAATGGATAAAATTACTTTTCGCAAAGATCAGATTACTTATATAATTACGGTTTTAGACATTCCTCAAAATCGTGTTGGAGCCAAACTGGTGGATATCTACAGAACTGATGAAACACCACCTGAAACATTCGCACATTTGGAATTGCTAAAATTATCCAAGGAGCATTACCGGAAAGCCGGTACCGGAAGACCTACAAAAAAAGACAGAAGGGATTTGGATGATATAGAATGGAAAACCAATTCTGATGAATAGATAAAAAAAGCCCTCAAATGAACGAGGGCTTTTATTGATCAAAAAAATTTATTATCTCTTAACAACCCTAAGGGTTTCAACACT
>DBIH01000147.1 GCA_002296885.1 Flavobacterium sp. UBA807
CAGTACTTTACAAACTAATGACCGTATATCTCAATCCTTTTTTATATTGTCAGGCGATATCAAAGAGAATTAGTTAATTAATATTCAAAGATGATAAATGTTACCAAAACTTTTTTCCCGCCAATTGAGGAGTACCAAAAGCAATTAGAGCGCGTTTGGAAAAATCAATGGCTGACTAACAGAGGAGAACTATTGTTAGAGCTCGAGGAAAAGGTTAAAAAATATCTTTCGGTTTCCAATGTCATCATCATGACAAATGGAACGATTCCAATTCAGATTGCACTAAAAATTTTAGGAAACGAAGGCGAAATCATAACAACACCTTTTAGCTATGTTGCCACAACATCATCGATTATCTGGGAACATTGCAAACCCGTTTTTGTTGATATTCATCCCGAATATTTAACAATTGATGAAACTAAAATCGAAACTGCAATTACCCCAAAAACGACAGCTATTCTGGCGACACATGTTTTTGGAAATCCATGTCATGTAGAAGTGATTGAAGCAATTGCTAAAAAACATAACCTAAAAGTCATTTATGACGCAGCACACTGTTTTGGAGTAACTCATAACGGAAAATCAATTTTTGATTATGGTGATGTAAGTACTTGTAGTTTTCACGCAACCAAACTTTTCCACACAGGTGAAGGCGGAGCGCTTTTTTGCAATGATGCCGATTTACATCACAAGATGTATTTCAGCCATAATTTTGGGCACAATGGTCCCTTGGCTTTTCATGGTTTGGGAATCAATGGGAAAACTTCAGAGCTTCAAGCAGCAATGGGGCTGGCAGTTTTGCCTTATATGAGCGAAATTATAAGCAGCAGAAAACAAACCGTAGAATTTTACAATGCACATCTGAACCAAACATTGCAACGTTTGAAAATCAGGGAAAATACAAACTGGAATTACAGCTATTATCCAATTTTATTAGAATCAGAAACACAATTACTCAAAGTTCAGAAAGCATTGAATGATGCCGAAATTTTTCCAAGACGCTATTTCTATCCGTCTTTAAATACCATCGATTATGTAAAAGGTGTAAACATGCCAGTTTCTGAGGATGTGGCTTCAAGAGTAATGTGTCTGCCACTTTATGTTGGTCTTAAAGAAGAAGAATTAAAACAAATCACCACGATAATCAATCAGAATCTGTAGTCTATTCAGATGAAAAAACTCAGTATCATAATTCCGGCCTACAAAGTCGACGATTATATTGAAAAATGTATCCGCAGCTTGTCGAATCAGGATTTGCCAAAGGATGAATACGAAATCATTGTTACCAATGATGGTTCGCCTGACCGTTGCCGGGAAATTGTCGAAGGATTACAGTTGGAATTTTCAAATCTGATATTAATCAATCAGGAAAACCAAGGTGTTTCAATGGCCCGTAATAATGCTATTGCTATTGCTAAAGGAGAATATATCCTGCCAATTGACCCTGATGATTATGTGGTTCCGAATGTGCTGAAATCTGTTTATGAGAATGCTAAATCCAGAAATTTAGACGTCCTGTATTTGGCCTATGAGATTTTTGATAAGCAGGGAAAGTCTGTTTGGGAAACCGATTATGCATCTAAAGACAATATAGTTTTTGACGGTGTTGATGGTTATTTTGCACCGCGAAGCCTTGAAATGAAGGACCCTGACAGAAGCTGGGCTGTGCTTTACCGACTGGAAATGCTGAATCAACACGGAATCAATTATCCTAAGAATGTTCCCTTTTTGGAAGACGGATTGTTTCTTGGAAAAGTGTTTGCAGTTGCTGAACGGGTTGGATTTTCATCAGCAAAATTCTATCAGAGAACCATCAGGATGGGTTCGGCAACCAATTCGAGATTATTGTTTTCCAAAAAAGCGATTGATGGTTTTTTGTTGGCAGTAAATGATTTGATGCATTTCGCCCAAACAATACCAAACAATAGTAAAAAGAGAGGGTTAATAAATCATGTCACCGCTAAATTTGTTTTTTTGCCATTGACATCATGCCTTAAGACAAACAACTTCAGAGTTTTTATTGAGATAATAAAATCATTAAAAAATATGGGCTTAAAAAAAATTGACCTGCAAGGCTGCAACGGGACTTATCTGAAATATGGCAGGGCGTACAACAAATCGATTGTAAACTTTATGCTTGTATATTATAACCGTCTTTTTAAAATGAAATACAGCCGAAACTAAATAATTGTTTTCGAAAATTAACAATAAATGATAAATTAAAAGTTGAAATCTTTTGCCCAATTAAACGTGTCGATATTCCAATCAATGCGGCTTCCGATTTCAAATAGACCTTTTTAATCAAAAAATATTTTAAATAAGGTGAATTAAAAATAACATGACTTTTACTTCAATAACTTTTTTTTCTTTTTTTCTTGTCTTCTTTTTTCTTTATTGGTTTTTATTCAATAAAAAAAATGTAAGCCAAAATCTGCTGTTGCTTCTTGGAAGTTACTTTTTTTATGGCTGGTGGGATTGGCGGTTCCTATTTTTATTAATAGGAGTTTCGGCATTAAACTTTTATCTTGGAATTAAAATCAGTAAAAGCTCTTCGGACAAATGGAGTAGAATTTACCTTAATATTGGCTTGTTTCAGGGCATTGGTGGTTTGGTTTATTTTAAATACTTTAATTTTTTCATCACTTCCTTTAAGCAGTCTTTTGCTGCATTTGGAATGAATTTAGACATTCATACGCTCAATATTATACTTCCGTTAGGAATTAGTTTTTTTACTTTTAGGACTATTAGTTATTTAGTGGATGTTGAAAATGGCAAAACAGAAGCCTGTACTGATGCATTAACTTTTTTCAATTATGTTTCCTTTTTTCCGTCACTATTATCTGGGCCAATCGATAAGGCAAGGGATTTCATTCCGCAGCTTGAAAAGAAAAGAGTCTTTAAATACGAAACTGGTGTCGATGGATTAAAACAAATTTTATGGGGATTATTTAAAAAACTTGTAATAGCAGATAATTGCGGTAGAATAGTAAATCAGGTTTTTGCAAATTTTGAGTTGATGCCGTCAAGTTCCTTATGGTTAGGAATGTTTTTATATGGGGTACAGCTTTATACTGATTTTTCGGGATATTCTGATATGGCAATTGGTATTTCGAGATTGTTAGGTTTTGATATTTATAAAAATTTTGATTTCCCATTTTTTGCTCAAAGTATTCCTGAGTACTGGAGAAAATGGCATATATCATTAACCTCATGGCTCACCGAATATGTTTTTACACCTTTAAGTTTTCAATTTAGGAAATATGGGAAATTGGGTGTGATATTGGCAATAATTATAAACTTTGTGATTTGCGGTATCTGGCACGGAGCCAATTGGACGTATGTTTTATATGGTTTTGTCCACGGATTATTTTTCATACCGGCTATCCTGAATGATACATTTAACAAAAACAGGAAAACAGATTTAAATAGAAACTTTCCAACTTTAACAGAGCTCTTCAACATACTTACCACATTTATTCCGGTTTTGTTTACGTTTATACTTTTCAAATCGGAATCCGTTAGTCAGGCTTTTAAATACTATGCAAAAATGTTTTCCGGAAACTTTTTATCAGCGCCTGTAACAGTGCCGATCTATGTTTATGGATTGATTCTTTATTTCTTTTTGATAGAATACAAAGGAAGAGGTCAGGATTATGCTATTAAAAATACATTTGCCAAATTCCCAATTGTATTTCGATTGTTGTTTTACTTCTTTTTGATAACAACCATTTTCCTTTTTTCAGCAAGCGAGCAACAGTTTATTTATTTTCAGTTTTAATATGAAGAAGTTTTTAATATATCTTGCCGCTTTCTCGGTGTTATTTTTAATCTATGACAGGCTTTTTCTTTTTTTTATATATGCGTCTCCTTCAAAAGAATCAGATAAGCGACTGGAGTTGGTCTTAAACGGAAAGATAAATAAAGATATTATTGTAATGGGATCCTCATCGGGTGCCAGAGATATTATAGCCTCTCAGCTTGAAAAGGAAACTAAACAAACTGTCTATAATTTGTCTTACCCAGGCTCTAATATTGAATTCCATGAATTTTTGTTGAGATCGTTGCTTACTTTTAACTCAACTCCAAAAATGGTAATTCTTACTTTGGATGGACCCAATGAGGTTTTACCCGATTCTATGTTAACATTCCGATTGGACCGGTTGTATCCGCTAATAAAATATGATTATATCAATAAGGAATTAATAGATAGAAATGAAAAAAATGCAATCCTTTCAAAACTATTTGTTTTGCATAAGATGACTAAAGCTAATTTTGATTTAAGACAAAAAAAATTCACAGCATTAGATACTGTTTTTTCTGATGGTTCAATG
Organism: Flavobacterium sp. UBA807; assembly: GCA_002296885.1. GTDB lineage: Bacteria > Bacteroidota > Bacteroidia > Flavobacteriales > Flavobacteriaceae > Flavobacterium. The sequence goes on from DBIH01000147.1 coordinate 4,332, forward strand.
CCTATAAGTTTTCAGAAGGAAAATGTAAATTGGAATGAGAAACTTGAGGATACCATTTATCAGTTGCAAAAAGAGTCTAAGGTGAAAATAAAATGCCTGCAAAAAATTGTTACTGTTTGTAAACAGCATAACATAAAACTCCTTTTAGTTTTTCCACCAAATTTTAGAGAAATCACTCCAATGTTTGAAAAAAGAATGCTTCAGATAGCAGGTAAAAATTCATGGTTTTATGAATATGATGCTTCCAACAAAATATACACAAACAAGGATTATTACTTTGATTTAAACCATTTAAAAAGAAACGGAGCAGTTATATTCACTCATGAAATAGCTGACTACTTATCTAAACAAAATAGTTTGCAAACTTCTAATTTGCAGGCAGGCAAAAGCAATTAATAACTATGAAAATTGTAATTGTTTTTTTATGTTAAATTTGTCGGTATTTTATCAAATTAATTGAAGCTTCTATGCTTTTATTTAGATTAAAACCTTTTATTGAATGAAATTTTTAGAAAAATTACATAGTGCTATTCTTGAAAATAAGGAAAGAAATGCTTTCCTGTTTGATGAAGTTTTCTATACCTATTCAGATCTTGCAGAATGCATTTCCCGAATTAGGAAATCCATTCAAAAGGAGGTTCCGGAAGAAGAAAAAATTATCGGACTTATCGCATTGGATGACTTAGAAACCTATGCTGCCATTATTGCACTGTGGTTTGAAGGAAAAGCTTATGTCCCGCTTAGCCCCAAAAACCCTGCAGATCGCAACAGAAATGTGATATCCCTTGCAGGAATCAAAACAGTTTTGGATTCCTCAGATGAACCAATATTTCCGGAATGCAATGTCATTCAAACAAAAAAGTTGCCGGATTCAGACATCGATTCAGCACCCAAAAACGTTGATGGAAATGAATTAGTCTATATTTTATTTACTTCAGGAACAACGGGGCAACCTAAAGGCGTGCCTATCTCAAGAGCAAACCTTGATAGTTTTATTGATGCTTTTCTGCAGGTTGGATTTAAAATAAATGAACAGGATAAATGTTTGCAAAGTTTTGATTTGACTTTTGATGTTTCTGTGCAGTCATTTTTAGTGCCATTACTTCATGGAGCGTGCGTTTTTACTGTTCCAATCAATCAAATTAAGTATAGTTATGTTTATGGTTTGTTAGTAGATCATGAATTGACTTTTGGAGTATTTGCACCAAGTATGATTCGTCATTTGCGTCCCTATTTTGATGAAATCAATTTGCCAAAATTGCGATATTGTATATTGACAGCAGAAGCATCTCCTGTTGATTTAGTGAACGAATGGATGGCTTGTATTCCCAATTCAGAGGTTTTTAATTTTTATGGGCCAACGGAAGCAACCATATATTGCACCTATTACCGGGTTGAAAGGACAAAACCTATCAAAGAAGCTAATGGAATGCTTTGTATCGGCAGACCTTTTAATGGTATCACATCTTTAATTTTAAATGAAAATCTGCAAAAAGTCAATCAGGGTACGAAAGGAGAAATGTATATTTCCGGAGCGCAACTGACTAGTGGTTATTGGAAGAATCAGGAACGAAATAAAGAATCATTCATATCCTTACCCCATAATGGGAAAAATGAGATATTTTATAAAACAGGGGATTTATGTGTGGAAGATATAGATGGAAATTTACTGTATTATGGAAGACTGGATTATCAGGTAAAAATACAAGGCTTCAGAATTGAGTTGGGTGAGATAGAATTTCATTCCAGAGCTTCAATCGGAGGTAAAAATGCCATAGCTTTTGTTTATGATGGTAATGGCGGTAACCCTGAAATTGCATTGTGTTTTGAAACGGCTACTTTCGATAGGGAAGCAATTTTAAACTACTTAAAATCAAAATTACCACCCTATATGATTCCTTCAAAATTGTTTAATCTTGCAGAATTTCCATTGAATTCCAGTGGGAAAATCGACAAAAATTCTATAAAACATCTTTTAGGATTATAGTATTAGATATAAATCGCAAAAAATAATCAAAATGTTATTACAAAGACAAAATGGATAGAGATGAAATAAAAGAAAAGGTGTATTTGATATTAAAATCAGTACTTAAACACGAAAATTTTGTTCTTTCAGATCAGACAACTGCTGCTGATGTAGATGGTTGGGACTCACTAACGCATATGATGATAATTTCAGAAGTGGAAAAAACGTTCAATATCACCTTCAAATTAAAAGAACTTTACAAAATGAAGAATATAGGGGATATGATAGATTTGATTATTTCAAAATAGCAGAATAAAATATTGAGTATCCTCATTTAAAGTAAAAACTCTTAATTTAAGAATGCACCCAAAAAAAATACTTATTGTAACCAATGGGTTTTATCCGGAAATATCACCACGTTCGTTTAGAGCTACAGAGTTAGCTAAAGAACTGGTTAGACAAGGTCATGAAGTAACTGTTTGTACACATTTTAGGAGTGGTATTGAGGCTTTTGCAGCTCAGAATAATTTTCGGTTATTAGACTTAGGTTCACTAACCTGGCCAAAACCTGTTGTTAAAGGAAGTGGCATTGAATTACTTATAAGAAGGATTGTTTCACGGTTTTCGTCATTGCTTTTAGAATATCCCACCATTCAGTTAATTCCTTTAATTAAAAAGGCATTAAAGAATGAGAAAGATTATGATGCATTGATTTCAATAGCAGTACCATATCCAATTCATTGGGGTGTCGCCAAAATATGGTCAAAGAAAAAGCCTGTCGCCAAAACCTGGATAGCCGATTGTGGAGATCCTTATATGGGACAGGAAAACGATACGTTCAAACCACCTTTCTATTTTGGTTATCTGGAAAAAAAATTTTGCAGAAAAGCCGATTTTATTACAGTTCCTACGATTAATTCCATTAAAGGGTATTATCCCGAATTCCATCATAAAATCAAGGTAATTCCTCAGGGTTTCCGTTTTGAAGATATAACTTTATATAATGGTTCGTTAAATCAGGATAAAATTATTTTTGGCTATGCAGGTATGTTCATTCCGGGAAGGCGTGATCCCTCAGAATTTCTGAATTATCTTAATAGCCTTGATGAGAATCTTAAATTTGAATTTCATTTGTACACAACAACGCCACAGTTTGTTACGCCATATGTAGAAGCAAGTAGAGGAAGAATAATAATCCAGCCAATTGTGCCCAGGGAAAAATTGCTGTATGAGTTATCAAAAATGCATTTTGTAATTAACTTTGAAAATGTGGGACACACGCAAACTCCGAGTAAGTTAATTGATTATCTCATTATTGATAAACCGGTTTTAAGCGTTACTTTTGGAAATTTGCAGTCTGAAATTTTTCAGGATTTCCTTAAAGGGAATTACCAGCAAAAAATGATTTTGCCTGATAAAGATAATTATCGAATTGAGAATGTTGCCTCAAAATTTATAGCTTTAATATCCTGATGAAAAATGCTATTTTATACTTTATAATTTCTCCTTTTTTAGGCTTTATTCAGGCCCTTAGAAATTACAGGCAATCATGGGCAAAACCCACATTAATTGCTTTTATTGCTTTTTTTGGATTTACAATGGTTAAAAACGATACGGTAGATAGCAGTAGGTACATCCACAAACTCGAAGAAATGTACGCCAGCAATAAAAATTTTGATGATATCAAGGCGAGTTTATATAGTGATGAAGGTGGCGGACAAACCGATGTTTATGTAACTATTGTAACCTATTTTGTTTCCTGGTTTACCAATAGTGGTAATTTTCTCTTCCTGATTTATGCATTAATATTTGGATATTTTTATGTTAATAATGCCTGGATGGTTCTGGATCAGTCTAAAGGGAAATTGAGGTGGGAGCAAATTTTATTGCTGATTTCATTTAGTTCAATTGTAGCTTTTTGGGATGTGAATGCAGTTCGAATGTGGACAGCAGCACAAGTCTTCTTCTATGGCGGGTTTTTATATTTATATCAGGAAAAAAAGAAAGGTCTTATCATAGCAACCTCAAGTTTACTGATACATTTTTCTTTTATACTTCCGGTTGCATTGCTATTGGCTTACAGCTTAGTTCGTTTAAACTTCAGATTTCTCTATTTTTTCTACATCGCCAGTTTTTTTATTGCCGAATTGAATATTGGCTTTATCCATTCGGCATTAGAAGCCAACATGCCAGGATTTTTACAACCAAAAATTAAGACCTATTTTAATGACGAATATCTCGAAGGTTATGAAGAAGTTGTTGCTACAGTAAATTGGTATGTTCTATATTACAAAAAACTGATCACTTACTTTAATGTTGTCTTTATATCAATTCTTTTTTTTAAAGCCGATTTATCAAAGCCGGCAAGGAGATTGTTGGGATTTTCATTATTGTTTTTGGGTGTTGCAAATATTATCAGCCTACTACCTTCGGGAGGACGCTTTTTAAATGTAGCCTTTCTTTTTTCTTTAGCATTTTCTTTTATAGTTGTATCTAATAATAAGGTTTCCATTATTGCAAAAAGTGTGAAATGGCTTTCCCCCATATTGATTCTTTTCATTGTAATTTCCATACGAATGTCATTTGATTATATTAGCATCATAACATTAACCAACCCAATAGTTGCATTATTTACCGATATCAACACATCGCTCATAGAACTAATCAAATAATATTTAAAAGCAATAATGCCATCATTTGCGAATACAGTATCTTACTTAAAATCTTTTGCTACGGGCATTGATATCAATAGGCAAGGGAATAAGATAGCGGAAAAGCTCATTATAATCGAATCGGATGACTGGGGAGCTATTAGAACTCCTTCAAAAGAAACAATCGATTTTTTTGAAAAAAAAGGTTTCGGAATAGCCAACAGTATTTACAAAAACGACTCATTGGCATCTCAGGATGATTTAGAAAAATTATTCGGTGTGCTGCAATCTTATAAAGGAAGCGATGGGAAACCAGCAGTCATCACTGCAAACAGTATCATGGCCAATCCCAATTTTGAAAAAATAAAAGCACACGATTTTCAGGAATATTTTTGGGAACCTTTTACAGAAACATTTAAGCATTATCCAAAGCATCAAAACAATTTTCAACTTTGGAAACAAGGAATTTCTGATGGTGTTTTCCATCCCCAATTTCATGGTAGGGAACATCTGAATATCAAACGCTGGATGAAATCCTTGCAGTCGAAAAACGAAGATGTTCTGGCTTCTTTTTATCATCAAACAACTTATTCAGGAAAAGACGATTACAGCTTTATGGAAGCTTATGATTGGGATGCTCCGGAAGATGTTAAGGAATATGAAACCATTATTGCAGATGGATTGAAAATTTTTGAAGAGCATTTCGGATTCAAACCAAAAAGCTTTATCGCGCCTTGTTATAATTGGGATACTAAATTGGAACGATTTTTAGTAAGTAACGGAATTGAATGGCTTCAAAGTTTGCGCTCACAACTACAGCCAACCGGAGTTTTTAATGAATATCAATCCATCCGACACAGTTTTGGTCAGCAACAAAACGGATTACGTTACAATATTCGTAATTGTTTTTTCGAGCCAAGCATGCTACCGCAAAAAGACTGGGTAAATGCTTGTCTGGCACAAATTCAGGCTGCTTTTTTATTTTCGAAACCTGCCGTGATTTGTTCACACCGAATTAATTTTGTGGGTTTCATTAATCCGAAAAATGGTGAACGCGGACTAAATGATTTAAACCAATTGTTAAAGGCTATCGTTAAAAAATGGCCGGAAGCAAAATTTATTACAACCGACGAATTATCTAAATATATATGATTAAAATAGGTTTTACCGGCGATTTTTGTCCATGGCTTCGTATTGAAAACGAATTCAACGCAAAGAATTGGCAACCTCTTTTTGAAGAGGTCAAACCGTTTTTTGATGAAAATGATTTGAATGTCTTTGATTTAGAATGTCCGTTGACGACTTCGAATGATGGAATCAGCAAAACCGGACCACATATCAAAGCACATCCGGAAACGGCAGCAATCTTAAATCATCTCAACTGCGAATTAGTAGTAACAGCTAATAATCATTTTAAGGATTATGGCTGGAAAGGCATGCAGGAAACCTATCAAGCACTCAATAAACATAAAGTTTCTTGGCTTGGAAGCGGATCCAATTTTGACGAAGCTTCAAAAACGTTTTACTGGAAAAAAGACAACAAGACTATAGCATTCATAAATGTAACCGAAAATGAATGGACAACAACCCAGGATGAAACTCCGGGCTGTCATCCGGAAGATTTGGCGGCAAATTTCTACAAAATACAGGAAGCCAAAAAGCAAGCTGATTTTGTCATAGTCATTGCTCACGGCGGTCACGAACATTACGAACTGCCAAGCCCAAGGATGAAAAAATGGTATCGCTTTTTTGTGGATGCTGGTGCCGATGCAGTTGTGGCACATCATACACACATCATTTCGGGTTATGAAGTTTATAACGGAGCTCCTATTTTTTATAGTTTGGGCAACTTCTGCTTTGACTGGCAGGGAGAACGCAACAAACCCTGGAACAAAGGAATGATTGTCCGTTTGCAATTTGAAAAAAACAAACCTGTAACTTTTGAAATGGAATTTGTTCTGCAAAATAGTGATGCAGTTGGACTTTCATTTTTGAAAGATGATGATAAGTCGAAAATGACAGAACACTTAAGTAAACTAAACGCAATCATCCAAGACGATAAACTTCTGGAAGCCGAATTCAAAAGATATGCAGAAACATGGAAACCTGTTATGAATACCTGGATTCAGCCTTATAAAGGAAAAATCATGTCGAGCCTGTACAAAAGAGGATTATTACCTTCTATCATTACCAAAAAGAAAAAACTGCTTTATACCAATTTAATCCGATGCGAAGCACATCGCGACATATTGCTGCAATCCATTAACCCAACGAAATAATATGTGCGGATTTACAGGATATTTTAATTTCGATAACAAAAATGAAACGGGCAATCAGATTATCCGCCAGATGCTTTCGATACAAAAGCATCGGGGACCTGATGATTCGGGAATTGTAGCAATCAGTACAAAAGAGAAGTCTTTTGAAAATGTTTCAATTTCTGAAGATATAAATTTCAAAAGCCCAAGTGATCTGATTTTTGGATTTAACCGTTTAAGCATCTTAGACCTTTCACCTGCGGGACATCAGCCAATGATCAGCCCAAACGGGAATGTGATATTGATGATGAATGGAGAGATTTACAATGCTTTTGATTATAAGCCTGAACTTGAAAAAAAAGGCTATGTCTTCAAAAGTACTTCCGATACAGAAGTCGTCCTGCATTTGTATTCCGAGTATGGCATGGAAAAAATGATTTCGATGCTCAACGGAATGTTCGCTATGACGATTTATGATTTTGATTTGGACACATTATTTCTTGCACGTGACCGCTTCGGAATAAAACCATTGTACATTCTGAAAGAAGAAAACCGATTGGCATTTGGCTCTGAAATGAAAAGTTTCAAGCCACTTCCAAATTTCAAATTCGAACCCGATTTCAGTAAGCTTGATGAGTTCTTATTGTTTCGAAATGTAATCAATGATACACTGTTCAGCAATATTAAAAACTGTACTCCCGGAACTTATCTGAGTATCAAAAACGGAGAAATCAAGGCGCATGTTTATTATGAATTGAACGAAGAAGGCGCGCATAAAATTTCAAATGACAATGCTCAGGATCAATTGGAAAATGCTTTGCAGAAAAGTGTAGCGTCTCAAATGATAAGCGATGTAAAATTGGGCTGCCAGCTTTCTGGCGGTGTAGATTCTTCGTTGGTAAGTTATTTTGCTGCTGAATCTTTGAATGAAGGAAATCTGGAAACGATTTCTATCATTTTTAAAGATCCAAGATTTTCAGAAGAAAAATATATTGATAAAGTTGCGAAGCAACTGGATTTGAAGGCTCACAAATATGAAATGGATGCTCAATATTATTTTGATGTTTTGGAAAAAGCAATCTGGCATTTTGAACATCCGTTGAATCATCCGAACACTATTGGAATTTATTTGCTCAGCCAGGAAGCAAAAAAACATGTCACAGTTTTGTTAAGCGGAGAAGGCGCAGACGAATGCTTGTCCGGTTACAGCCGATTCATAAAGGCGCTCAGATTTCCTTTTAACCGTGAATTTTTAGGCGGTTTGAAAAGAAATTCAAAATTTGCTTTCGAATACCTGAGTTATTTTCTTAATCCAAATAAGAGAATGGTAATGGAAACTGCTTTTGGAAGCTTGGCAACAGCTCATTCATTGAAATCGGATTTCAAATTGGATAAAGCGATAAACGAAAGATTGCAGACTTTGGATAAACTCGATGGGAACACCAATCTAAAACAAAGAAAATACGAATTGCTTACCTATTTACCTGATTTGCTGATGCGCCAGGATAAAATGTCAATGGCACACAGCATCGAAAACCGCGTACCGTTTTTGGATAACAATATGGTCAGTACTTCGCTCAATATTTCGGGAGATTTATTGGTTGCCAAACATCACGGCAAAGATGAAAACAAGGTTTTACTGAAAGATATTTGTGCTTCAAAATTTGGAGAAGATTTTGCTTATCGCGACAAAATGGGATTCGGAATTCCGTTAAGGGAATTTTTCTCATCGGAAGTCTTCAAGCAAAAATGGAATTCCAAAATAGCTCCGGGAATTCAAAAAAGAGGTTTATTTGAAATCAAAGAACTCAATTCCTGGATAAACAATATTGCCAGCGCTTCAGCAGATCAAATGGACGCCATCTGGCTGATGCTTGGCTTTGAACTTTGGGCACAACACTTTTTAGATTAAGATGATAGCCATTCACAACAATAAAAGCACCGATTTATTCCACTTTAGATGGATTGAATACTGCAACAAAAACAACATTCCGTACAGGCTTGTGAATTGCTATGATAACGATATCATACAGCAACTGAAAGACTGTTCGGCTTTGATGTGGCATTATCATCAGGCAAATTCAACGGACATAGTGATGGCAAAATCACTGCTTTTTTCATTGGAACAAAGTGGCATCAAAGTTTTCCCCGATTTCAATACAGCCTGGCATTTTGATGATAAAGTAGCACAGAAATATCTATTGGAAGCTTTGGGAACAGACTTAGTCCCAACCTGGGTTTTCTACGATAAAAAGTCTGCAGTTAACTGGATTGAAAAAGCAACTTTTCCAAAGGTATTTAAATTGAAAGGTGGCGCGGGTTCTCAAAACGTTCAATTGGTAAAAAGCAAAGAAGAAGCAAAAGCTTTAGCCAATAAAGCCTTCGGATACGGATTTCCTGCTTATGATAGCTGGGGAAGCATCAAAGAAAGATTTAGAAAATGGCGCTTGGGCAAGACCAATTTTTTTGATGTAATAAAAGGTTTTGCCCGACTTGCAAATCCACCACGCTATGCCAAAGTTATGGGCAGGGAAATGGATTATTTGTATTTTCAGGAGTTCATTGCCAATAATGATTCTGATATCAGAATTGTTGTTGTTGATGGAAAAGCATTTGGTATCAAAAGAATGAATCGTGAAAATGATTTCAGGGCTTCCGGAAGCGGGTTTATTTTGTATGACAAAGAATCTATCGATGAACGTTTTGTGAAAGCAGCTTTTGAAATCAACAGGAAATTAAAGGCACAATGCATTGCTTATGATTTTGTTTTGGATAATGATAAACCTTTGCTGATTGAAATCAGTTATGGTTTTGCCAATGCAGGTTATGACGCTTGTGTGGGTTATTGGGATGAACAGATGAATTGGTATGAAGGAACATTCAATCCTTACGGATGGATGGTTGAGATGATGCGATGAGGAATTACGCCCCAATCTTAGTGATGGTTTATGATCGATTGGATAGTTTGAAAAAATGTATCGAATCGTTACAAAAATGTGAAGAAGCAAAACAATCGATTCTTTATATTTCATCGGATGCGGCTTACAGAAATCAGGATTTAGAAAAAATTGAAGCGGTCCGTAATTATATCAAGACAGTTTCTGGATTTAAAAAAGTAATTCCAATAATTCATAATGACAATAAAGGATTAAACAACTGCTACAAATTTGCCATCGATTTAATTTTTAAGGAAAGCGATACTTTCCTTTTTTTAGAAGATGACATTATTGTAGCTCCCGATTTTCTGAAATTCATGAATGACGGATTGGAGTTCTATAAAAATGATCACAGAATTATTTCAGTTTCCGGATTTTCACATTCGGTTTTTTATGATGTGTATGACAAATTGAAATCTGAAATATATTTTACTCAACGCTGGTGTCCATGGGGATTTGCGTCATGGAAAGACAGAATGCTTAATGTTCCTGACTTGTCTCTAAAAGAATTAAAAAAAGATTTGAACAATGAATCATTTGTAAAGAAATTAGACAAAATCGGAATCGATTTATTCACCGCTTTTCAAAGAAAATTATACAAGAAAGAACCTTTGGTTTTGGATTATCGTTATGTGCATCATATGGTCAAAAACGATTTGTATACGGTAACTCCTTACACGACCAAAACATTCAATATTGGTAATGACGGGCAAGGCACCCGAACCAAAAAGAATGAAAAGTTTACCCAATTCGATACAAATAGTTTGAATGAAGTGGTATCTTTTAAGTTTTCGGAATTTAAAACAAATAAAATAAACAACACCTTTAATTTTTTATGCAATAACACCACAACCAGTAAGCTTAAGCGTATTTTAAATACCATTGGCTTGTTGCAGTTTGGTTACTATTTGCATGAGAGAAAGAAAAAATGGCGCAAAAGAAAATAGTCATAGTACTTCCCAAACTAACAGCTGGTGGAACCGAACGTACTGCAGTGGTTTTGGCAAATTATATGGTTGAAAAGGATATTGATGTTACCGTTTTGGTAATGTTTAAACGTGATAAGTTTTATGAATTAAATCCAAAAGTAAAACTCATCGAACCCAATAATTTCAGAGATTTGTATGGTAAGGTTCTATCATTCCCGGCGTTGTTGTGGTATTTGAGGAAAAACCTCAGAAAAGAAAAACCCGATGCGGTTTTCTGTCTCGGCTATATGCTTTTGGGAATTATAACTTCGCTCGGAATAAAAACCAAAGTGATTATTTCCGGAAGAAGCAGTCCTGAC
>DBIH01000258.1 GCA_002296885.1 Flavobacterium sp. UBA807
ATATTTTCTTCTCTAAGAAGTTTGCAGCAAAAGTTGGGATAAGGGCTTCAACTAACAATTATATAGATCAAAACAGTTTTACGCCAAGAGCATCTTTAGCTTATAAAATTTCAAAAAATAGCCAGTTTGCCTTTGCCTACGGAAATTTTGAGCAGGCACCTAAACAAGAATAATTAAAATATTCGGATGATTTTAAAACCGAAAAAGCAACGCATTATATACTGAATTATCAATATGTAAAAAATAATACAACTTTGAGGACTGAAGTTTACTATAAAGGATATTCTGATTTAGTGAAATATGATACTGACAAGGTGCAACCGAATTCAATTTTTTCAAATAACGGTAAAGGTTTTGCCAAAGGTCTGGATATTTTTTGGAGAGACGGTAGCCGTATCAAAAACCTGGAATATTGGATTTCCTATTCATACATTGATACAAAAAGAGATTACAAAAATTTCACAGCTGAAGTAACACCAAGTTTTGTATCGACACACAGTTTGTCGTTGGTCACGAAATATTGGATTTCAGACTGGAAATCGCAGGTTGGTTTTACACAGCAGTTTAGTTCAGGAAGGCCTTATAATGACCCAAATCAAACGGTTTTTATGAATGGAAGAACAAAAAGTTACAGCAGCTTGAGTTTCAACTGGGCTTACTTACTGACTCAGCAAAAGATATTATACTTTTCGGTTTCTAACATTTTAGGAACAAAGAATATCTTTGGTTATGATTATGCCAATACACCAAACGGAAGCGGTGTTTATGAAAGAAGGGCAATAACGCCAACAGCAGACCGATTTTTCTTTGTTGGTTTCTTTTGGACCATCAGCGAAAAGAAAACGGATAATCAGTTGAAGAACTTATGACAGTTCATCCATCAAAAATAACAGTTCGGTAACTATAAGTTTTACAGCATCCATAACAACTATACTTTTACATCAGAATTTAAAAACAAAGTTTCAATTAATCAATTAACATCCGAGGCGTAGCCGAATTGTTTGGAGCGTAACGGAAAAAATCTAAAACAATAAAACATGAAAACAATTATCACATCAATCGTACTTTTTGTCTGCTCGATTTTATCAGCGCAAACACAATATGAACAAGGAATGGGCAAAGCCATGCAGCTTTGGGGAGCTGGAAAAGATGACGAAGCAGTAGCTACTTTTGAGCGCATCGCTTCAGTAGAAAAAACCAACTGGCTGCCAAGTTACTACATCGCTTTCATCAACACTATCGATGTTTTTAAAACCAAAGACAAAGAAAAAGCAGCAGCCTATATCACTAAAGCTCAGGATGCACTTGATAATGCAACGGTTATCAGCCCAAACAACCCTGAAATTATGGTAGTACAGGCAATGCTTTATACCGCAATATTGGTTCAGGATCCAATGACAAACGGGCAAAAATATTCCGCTTTAGCTATGGAACAATACAATAAGGCATTGATTATTGACCCGAAAAACCCAAGGGTAGTTTTCTCTAAGGCCGAATTTGAAATCGGTGGCGCTAAATACTGGGGAACAGATACCAAACCGATGTGCGAAGCAATAGCCAAATCAATTGAACTTTTCGCTAACTTTAAACCAGAATCACAGTTTCACCCTAATTGGGGACAGGACAGAGCCGAAAAAATGCTTGCCGAGACTTGTAAAAAATAATAAACAACAAACTTCAACATCATGGAAAATCAGGAAAAAAAACATGACAAAATCAGTTGGTCAATTTTTATTGGCTGTATGTTTATCGGAATGGGAATCGGAGCAGCATTTGATAAAACAGGAGTGGGGACTTTAATTGGATTGGGAGCCGGATTTATTGTCTCGAGCTTTTACGAATCAGAAAAAAGCAAATAACAGCAATTATGAACTTCACCATAAAAGACTTGTTGAAATCATTAGGCATTGGCTTAATTATATTTGTGATAATTATTCTGATAAACGTTATTTATGGTGGAAGAGTAGCTCTCGACGCACAATTGGGAAAGACGTTCTTATACACTGTTTTGTATTCGGTTTGCCTGGGATATGCTAATCAGTTAGTCTTTATCTTCCTGGATAAGAAATTTGAAAATGAACGATTTTCAGTCAAAAGAATCGTAATCGGATTTGCAACTTCTTTTGTGGTCACACTTTTAGTCATTTTTTTATTACGTATTTTTCAGGATGTAATTGTTGAAGGAAATAGCTTCACCAACTATTTGGCAAATGAAACTCCAGCCAATTACGTATTTGCAAGCGTAATGACTTTTATCATTTTGTTGTGCTTCTATGCATTTTATATTTATAAAGCATACAACGATAGTAAGGTAAAAGAGCAAAAGATTATTGCTGGAACAGCTTCGGCGCAATTTGAAAGCTTGAAGAATCAAATCGATCCACATTTCCTGTTCAACAGCCTTAATGTTTTGAGTTCATTGATAGAAGAAAATCCGGAAAGTGCACAGAAGTTTACCACTTCGCTATCCAAAATTTACCGCTATGTATTGGAGCAGAAAGACAAAGAACTGGTTTCGGTTCCCGAAGAACTAGCTTTCGCTAAAACCTACATGAACCTGCTCAAAATGCGTTTCGAAAATAGTATCACGTATGAAATTCCAACTGATTTTGACAATATAGATACTAAGGTGGTGCCGCTTTCATTGCAGCTTTTATTAGAAAATACAATTAAACATAATGTTGCCAGCGAGCAGAAACCGTTGCACATTAAAATTTATATTGAAAACAATTATTTAACAGTAGAAAATAATATTCAGAAAAAAGAAGTACTGCAGGATAGAAGAGGCGTAGGGCTGCAAAATATTGTCAACCGATATGCACTGATTTCTGAGCGAAAAGTACTGATTGAGGAAAACGAAAATTATTTCAGGGTAAAAATTCCAATATTAACAAAACAGATTGCTTTTATGGAAACACAAAATATATACAACGAAAATATGGCTTTTATGAGAGCCAAAGACCGGGTTGAAAAACTAAAAGGATTTTATGGTAATTTGATTTCTTATTGCTGTGTAATTCCATTATTGATGTTCATCAACATAAAACTAACCAACGGATTTCAATGGTTTTGGTTTCCGATGTTCGGATGGGGAATGGGAGTAGCTTTTCATGC
>DBIH01000014.1 GCA_002296885.1 Flavobacterium sp. UBA807
AAAGGCGAGTTCTGGAAATTGCTGTTCATCTTGTTGATTGGTGCCGCAAAAACGTATACTGAAGATAAATCATTTGGCAGAGAAGTCAGAAAGGCACTTTGATCATCGTACGTTAATGCAGATGGCGTTGTGTTGTTCAAGTCAAATGAAGACTTAGTTGATGGATATTGGAAATTGTCGATTTTCTTTTCAAAAACCGTACTGAACAGAGGATGATTGAAATTAATCTTCGTCACTTTCTTTTCCCCGACAGTTGCTGTTTTGAATTGTAGCGCACCAAAGTTAGTCACAAACGAATTCAATTCGGTTACATTACTTTCCTGTGCCGGAATGACAATCAGATTTCCCCCTTTGGTTACAAATGATTTTAAGGTCGTCTGTAATGCCTGTGGAATTTCCTTTACTTCATTTAGTACAATAGCATCCTGTTTTTCCAATAAGTTATAATCTAAATTGGCAAGCGGGAAGTTGTTATAATTAAACTCGTCTTTTGTGTATATCCGCGCTAAGAAATTACTTTTATCGGTGTCTCCAATGCTGATGACATTGGTTTTGCTTGGTTTTGAAATACTAAAATAATAAGTATTGTCATATTCAAGACCTTTATCGGTAATTGAAACATAACCATGGAAATCTTCTTTCGGAATTGTGAAGTTGATGGTTTTTGTATTGTTTTCAAAACTGATAAGCGTTTTTGCAACAAGTTTATTCTTGTTGTATAACGCAATCGGAATGTCTTTGAAGTCATCACTGTTTGCCGAAAGTTTTACGCCAATTTCATAAAAGTCATCCAGTGTCTGCTGAATGTAAACACTGTCTATAGAGATATTGTTCTTTTGTTCTGCTTCCGGAATTATGAAATAGACATTGTCTTCTTTTCTGAAGCTTTTCGTTTGTTTTTCTTCAACACCAACGGCATCTGTAATTACAATAATGTCTTTATTGAAAGCCGATTTGCGTGCATTTATTTTGGCAATCAGATTATCAAGCCTGAACGGTGAAGCACTATATCTCAGGTTCTGCAAATCTTTTTGAATCGATTTGATATCGGTGTTCCAATAGTTATCTGAACAGGTTATCAGTGAAAAGTTCTGCGCTTCGGGAGTATGCTCCAGTAAATCCTGAACAGCTCGTTTAAGTAGTTCTCCCTTTTTGCCTTTTGCTTGCATACTGAATGAATTGTCTAAAACAATATACATTTCGTTCGTATTCTTTTTACTGTCTTTGGCAGCAAAGAATGGTTGTGCAAAAGCCAGAATCAGGAAGGCAAGAAGCATCAAACGTGTCAAAAGCAGTAGCCATTTCTTGATGGTTGAGCTTTTACGCGTTTGTATCGAAAGTTCTTTTAGGAATTGAACGTTGGTAAAATATTCTTTCTTGAAGCGACGCAGTTGGAATAAATGAACCAGAATTGGGATTACCAATAAGAAGAGAAAATAAAGTACTTCTGGGTGTTTAAACTGCATTATGAATTTTGATTTGTCAAAAATAGTAAAAAGTGTTTATTTCTTTTACTGCTTTCTGCATTCTTTTTTCTGCGTTCTAAAAATTACTTTCTCTTTTTCTTCGCCGCCCTGTTCTTTAAGATATTTCTATTGACTGAACTCGACGTTTTCTTTTTTGTTTTAGAAGGTCCGCCAAGATTGACCTTTTGATTCTTCTTTGATTTCTCGTGAAATGCTGCACCACCTTCTGGTTTGTTGGTTTTCAGAATGACTTTTATCTTCTTTTTGTCCTTTTCAAAATCCAATAGGCGGTTCACCACTTCAACGTTCGCCGGCATTTCAAGGATTTTGAGTTCCTTGTCCATCAGCATTTCGGCTTCTATATGTATTTCACGCTCATTTGATCCAATCAAACTAATTGCAATACCCGATTTGTCAGCACGACCTGTACGCCCAATACGGTGGATGTATTGCTCAGGCACTTCTGAGAATTCAACATTGATAACGTGCGTCACATCCGAAATATCCAAACCTCTTGCCATGACGTCGGTAGTTACAATTCCCCTGATTTCAGCAGCCTGAAATGAAGCCATCGTCTGCAGACGGTAGTTCTGTGATTTGTTGGAATGGATGATTCCAAACTGCTCAGGATAGATTTCATCCAGCTTGACTGCCAATAAATCGGCTGTTTTTTTATTATTTACGAAAAGCAATACTCTTTCCAGTGAATCATCTTTAAGTAATTCGACAACTAAATTGACCTTGGTTAAAAAGTTAGGAACAAAGTAACCCAATTGCTCAATCTTTTCTAATGGTGTTCCCGACTTCTCCAGAGTAACTTCTTCGGGGAAGTTGAAATATTCTTCTAACATTTCATCCACTTCATCAGTCATTGTAGCCGAGAACAAGATGTTCTGGCGTTTGTCCTTTAACATTGACAGAATGGAAGTAACCTGCGTCCTGAAACCTAAATTCAGTATTTCATCAAACTCGTCAATAACCAGTTTCTGAAGACTGTCAAAACGAATTACATTGTCGAGCGCTAAGTCCATAACACGCCCCGGAGTTCCAACCAAAACATCAATACCTTCATAAACCGATTTTTTTTGTGTATTGATATTAACACCACCATAAACACCAAGCGTCCTAACCGACATGTATTTAGTGAGTTTCTCGACTTCGGCGGCAATCTGGACCACGAGTTCTCTTGTCGGTACCAGGATTACGATTCGTGGCGAATCGGTAGCAATAAACTTCCATTGTTTTAACATAGGCAGCAAATAGGCAAAGGTTTTACCCGTTCCTGTCTGTGCAATCCCCATTACATCGCGCCCCGACATAATCACCGAAAATGATTTCTGTTGAATTGGAGTTGGTGTAGTCAGCCCCAATTCATCAATGGCTTTTTGTAATGACTTTGGAAGGCTAAACTGCTCGAAGGTGCTCATTGAATTGTAATTTATTTCTTTCATAAGACAAATTCCCTGTCTTTGATGCCGCAAAGATAAGCATTTCTGTTTTAGTAGTAAATAGTTAGCTTAAGCGTTCTTTTATTACTCTGAATAAGCCTGTTAGGATTAAAAAATGTACTATAAAAGTGGTTAAATGTTAAAATGTTAAAAAAAATATATACTTTTACCCCAGAAATCAGAATTTTAATAGCTATGAAAAAAACTATTTTTTTACTGGCGTGTATGATTTCCAATGTCATTACAGCCTCAAACCTAACCTCAACGAATCTGCAAACTTATGCTCAGTCTGCAAAGAGCGTAGCATTGGAAAAAAATAATCTACTAAGCGCTTTACCAACAGTGGTTGTTAACATGAATACAACCTATAACAACCTTCCTTTGCCGTCTTTCTCAACAGCAGTATCAGCTCAGGGCTATACCTATCCGGGAACTACAAACATTAAATATCGTTTTGCTATAACAAATATAACAACCAACACTTCAGTACCTGATTTTATACAGACTTCGCGTTTTGTAAACATTCCAACGGCAATACAATCCTATAATTGCCAGTATACGATTAAGGCATCTGCAGTAATTGATGACGTGGTATATGCTTACGCTGGAAATACCATCACTGTACTTTCACCTACAATTCCTTTGATAACATTATCTCCTGTTACTTGTGAAACTACTTTAGCCAATTTAACATCGACTCTTGTTGCCAATCCGGGCTTCACAAATGCTACAAGTTACACTTTTCGTATAAAATTGACTAGTGATACTAGTGGAACTTATGGTTATTCTACATCTTCTAGCCGATTTGTCGGTGCCAATACCTTTGTGGGCTTCCCATTGTTATATGGTACAAGATATAACGTAGCGGTACAATATACCTTCCCTGACCCTTTAACAGGACTTCCTGTTGACTCGGGATATGGAGGAGAGTGCATGATAGAGACACCAAAATTCCCATTGATAAGTTTAGCCTCTCCGTTATGTGGTTCAAAAGTAGATAACCTGACAGCACCAATCGTTGCTGAGCCGGGACCTTATGCTACCATGTATCAGTTCCGTATTAAGAAAACAGATACTGGTGATGGTTCAGCCCCTATATATTATTATTCACCGGTACTTAACACCCGATTTACAACATTGGCAATATTCGCCGCTCCGCTTGCTTATGATTCAAGTTACTCAATCTCCGTACGATATTGTATTTCAAGCAATATCAGGGGTACCTGGTCAGGCTTCGGTCATGATTGTATAATTTTGACGCCGACTGCCCTAACACCAAAAATGGCTGAAATAGCGTTTAAGGCGGTAGCCTATCCAAATCCTTTTGCCAATAACTTTAAAATAGATGTGAAAACATCGGGAGACTCACAGATAAACCTTAAAGTTTATGATATGATGGGCAGGCTGATTGAACAAAACACTTATAATGTTTCTGATATGGAAACAACAACTATTGGTGATACCTATAACAGCGGTTTATATAACATTATAGTTTCTCAGGGAGACAGTACCGAAACCCTCAGGGTGATTAAACGATAACTTAAAAAAGAAAGGGAAAGATAAATTATCTTTCCCTTTCTTTTTTTGAAATGTTTCAAAGCCCAAGACTCTTTATATATGCCTTATTAT
>DBIH01000269.1 GCA_002296885.1 Flavobacterium sp. UBA807
ATTTTACTACCTAGATTTATTGGTTCCGACCAGTTTTTCCAGGTATCATCCAATCGATGCGAAACATAAATATCAAAATCCCCAAAGCCGCTAAATCCGTTACTGCTAAAAAGAAGCGTTTTTTGATCGGAAAGCAATTGTGGCATTCCTTCGTCAGCAGCCGAATTGATTACCTTGCCCATATTCTGAAGAAAACCATAGGTTCCGTCATCTTTTCTCTGAGTAAAATACAAATCAGTTCCGCCTTGGGTAAAATCGGTTTCTATAGCTATGATAAAAGTCTTGCCATCATCACTGATGGTAGCATCTGAAGTATCTTCATAATTGTTAAACGCTGCAATTTTTATATTACCCAACGAAGTATTATCATTTGAAAATAATTCATAACCACTTTCATTACTCCCTTTGCTGTATGGTTTCCCGCCTTTAAGTAAAAAATCCTTACCCGAATATTCAACATAATTGTAGCCCGGATTAGTATTAAGCTGCGGTTCTATTTTCATATTGCTCAGGTTATTTCCTGATTTCTCAAAGGAATAAATCTCATCCTTATCGTCTTTTACATTAGTGATAAAGAATTTTTTTCCATCAGATGAAACTGTTGGATTCGTTGGCATTGCTATGCCATCGAGCGTTATTGTTTTTGAGTCCGATAGTTTCTCAAAAGCGTCAATGGTATTTATAGTGGCCTGAAGTGGTGTTTCCGAATCCGATATCCCAATGGCATCAATTTGCTTTTGCCCCGGCAAAAGCGAAAAATTAAAATCGACCCGAACCGCAGTGACACCCGAAACCGCATTCTCCAGAATGGCATTTTCAATTCCCGGATTCAACACTTCAGGTGCTTCCTGTATTTTTCTTCTTTTGCGTTTGTAATAGTACTTTCTGTCAGCAGGAATCGAGCCTCTAAACGTTGGTGTTTTGTAATTGATATTGCGCGACCAAACGGTTTGGTATTTGCCGGAACCATCGCCCACAGAAATCCTGACTACACAGCCTGAATTCAGGTTTTCAAAAACGGCAACTTGTTTTACCGTTTGTGGTTTTTCAAAACTTACTTCAACAAATTCTCCATTTAAGGCATTCTTTGGCGTCCAGGCATTTGGGCTGCTTCCTGCCTGCGGAAAAGCATCAGGCTTGCCCAGGATTCTTTTGATGCCGTATTGTTTTCCGCCTAAATCAGAAGAATATTTTATGAGTTTATTTGCCCATTGAACCTGTTGTGCTTCAACAGAAAAAAGGAAAAAGAAGAAAGAGAAAAGAGTAACTAATGTTTTCATAATTGACAAATTAAAAAATGGACTGCAATTTTTAAGTCACAGCCCATTTTCACCAGATTTAATTATTAACTTTTATTTTCTCCACTTTTTTACCTTTGAAAGCAAAGATGTATTCTCCGTCTGAAGTGATGTCTATACCTGAACCATATTTAGGGCTTCCGCCTTTTCCTTTTGACTGAACCGAACCTTTGGTTTCACCATTGGTCATATCAATTCCGTAGATGATGTTTTTACTGTTTCGCTGATCTCTTAAGAAGTAATTATCGCCAATGTGATAAAAATAATCTACACCTTTAATTTTATCAGAAGCATAAGCACGCGAACCATCTTTTTTGTTGTAAGCTGCCAATCCTTTTTCTGAAAGTACAACCACTTTATCATCAAAATCGATTACGTCCGAAGCTCGTCCTACATGTGCATCGTTGTGTTTTACATCAAACAACTGATTTCCAGAAGCAATATCATAACCGTAAAACTCATCGCCATCACCAACAAAAACAGTTTTGTTTTCATCCAAAATCAAGTCGGTAATACGTTTGTCAAATCTTTCCGAACGCCATGCTGTCTGACCTGTTTTGTCATCAATGCACAATACTGAGTTTTTCTGGTTTCTGTAATCCCAGTAGATATACGGAACCCATTGCTTCATTCCACCACCGCCAAAGCCACCAAGTGCAGCAGCTGCAGTAAATCCGTTAGAAACTTCTTCCAGTCTGTATTCCTGCACCTGTACTTTTCCTCCAACCTGTAACAGGATTTTATCGTTGGCTTTGTAAATGTTTGGAATACAGAAAGCACCTGTTATTTTCTCTGAAGCCCAGATCAGTTTTCCTGAATTCAAATCATGTTTTTCAACATATTTCGCTTTGTCTCTTCCTCCGAATATTACAATATAAACAGCGTCGTCTGTAAATAATGGATCTGCAATCGTTCTGTAAATTTGTGAACGTTTTCCGCCACTGAATAATCCTCCATTAGCACCCTGCATATCGTTTTCATAATTTACATTCCATAATTTCTGACCTGTATTGTAGTCATAAACATTGATTCCGTCTAAGTACATAAAGATTTTATCGCCTTTAATCCACAAGTCGATAATAGCTCTGCGGGTAACCAATTCTTTTTCGATGGTTCCCGGAAAAGTCGCATCCCAAAGAATATCTCCGTTTGATGCATTGATTCTGACCAATTGATTTTTGAATCCGGAAAACAAGGCACCAAGCGCTGTTGGTTTGAAGTTGACCATAATGATTTCATTTCTTTTAGAATCATAGATGTATTTACCAACACCGCCTTTGAAACGATTGGTTTCCCAAATTTTTTCTCCGGTATTGGCTTTAACCAAAATCACAGAGTTTCGTTGTGAAATTAAGAAGGCGTCTAACTCCCTTATGTATTTAACCGTTTCCAGTTCGCCTTCATCTGTTCCTTCTGTTGTTTTAGTTCCGCCTTTTGGAATCAGATCCTGATACAATTCTGAATTCCATAATTCTTTCCCTGTTGCCAAATCCAGAACAGCAACACGGTCAGTTCCCAGTTTTCGGGCATCAAACAGGAATAAATAACCTCCTTTGTCTTTCCAAATGGTATATTGGTATTCGGAATTGTTGGTTTTGTTAGTGGTTATCTTTTTATAATCCCCACTCCAAATAGTTTTCCCATCAGCATCTAAAACCGTTGCCGAATTATCGTCGGTTCCGATAATATACTGACCATCTCCATCAGACAACGCCAAAAAGGATGCCTTGTTGTCGAATTCAGATTCCCATACGGTAGCAAAGCTTCCTGATTTTTTTCCGGCGCTTTTGCCTTTACCTAATAATTTCCCAAACTGGGCAGTTGCGGGTAATGTGCCTGCTAAAATTAGCATCATCATTACTAAAGTAGTTTTTTTCATTGTTTCTATTGTTTTTATTGTTTTAGGTTTATTCAAATACTGCGGTGTAACGTATCTTATACCGCTGTTGTTTTTGAAGTTTAAATTGGAATTTGTGTTGAAGAATGTA
>DBIH01000283.1 GCA_002296885.1 Flavobacterium sp. UBA807
ATGTTGGTGTTACAGGCTGATTAACAGTAACCGTCAAAGTAGCTGTAGTTGCACATTGCCCCGAATCCGGATTAAATGTATAAGTCGTTGTAGCTGTATTATCAACAGCCGGTGACCAGCTTCCGGTAAATCCATTATTTGATGTTGTCGGCAAGATCAAACTATCTCCGTTACAAATTGCGGCGATAGGAGTAAAAGTTGGTGTAACAGGCTGATTAACTGTAATAGTTAAAGTAGTTGTAGCAGCACATTGTCCTGCATCCGGAGTGAATGTATATGTAGTTGTAGTTGTATTATCTAATGCCGGAGACCAGCTTCCTGTATATCCATTGTTGGATGTTGTTGGCAAAGCCAATAACGAATCACCGTTACAGATTGCAGCAACGGGACTAAATGTTGGCGTTATCGGTTGGTTAACGGTAATAGTTAAAGTGGTTGTAGTAGCACACTGTCCCGAATCAGGGGTGAATGTATAGGTTGTTGTGGCTGTGTTGTTCAAAGCAGGTGACCAAGTTCCTGTATATCCATTATTTGATGTTGTTGGCAATGCCGATAAAGAATCTCCATTACAAATTGCGGCAACCGGATCAAATGTAGGTGTTGTTGGCTGAATAACCGTAATGGTTAATGAAGCCGTTGTTGCACATTGACCTGGCGTTGGTGTAAATGTATAGGTTGTTGTGGCTGTGTTGTTCAAAGCTGGTGACCAAGTTCCTGTATATCCATTATTGGAAGTTGTTGGCAACTCCGATAACGAATCTCCTTTACAAATATCAGTAACTGGGTCAAATGTCGGTGTAGTTGGCTGGATAACTGTAATGGTCAACGATGCCGTTGTTGCACATTGACCTGACGTTGGTGTAAATGTATAAGTTGTTGTCGCGGCATTGTTCAAAGTAGGCGACCATGTTCCGGTATATCCATTATTGGAAGTTGTTGGCAACGCCGATAATGAATCACCGTTACAAATATCAGCAACTGCATTGAAAGTAGGTGTTACAGGTTGATTAACCGTAATTGTTAAAGACGCTGTTGTTGTACACTGCCCGGCAGTTGGAGTGAACGTATAAGTTGTTGTAGTCGTATTATCCAATGCCGGCGACCAGTTTCCAGTATATCCATTGTTAGATGTTGTTGACAAAGCGGTTAAAGTATCACCATTACAAATTGCAGTTCTTGGTGTAAATGTTGGTGTTATAGGTTGATTAACCGTTATAGTTAAAGAAGCCGTTGTTGCACATTGACCAGGAGTTGGTGTAAATGTATAGGTTGTTGTTAAAGCATTGTTTAACGCTGGAGACCAAGTTCCGGTATATCCATTATTGGAAGTTGTTGGCAAAGCCGATAAAGAATCTCCGTTACAAATTGCGGCAACTGGACTAAAAGTTGGTGTGGTTGGCTGAATAACCATAATAGTTAGCGAAGCCGATGTTGCACATTGTCCGGGAGTTGGTGTAAATGTATAAGTTGTTGTAGCTGTATTGTTCAAAGCTGGCGACCATGTACCTGTATATCCATTATTAGAAGTTGTTGGCAACGCCGATAAAGTATCTCCATTACAAATGTCAGCAATCGGGTCAAATGTTGGAGTTATAGGCTGATTTACGGTAATGGTTAACGAAGCTGTTGTTGCACATTGTCCGGGAGTTGGTGTAAATGTATAAGTTGTTGTAGCTGTGTTGTTCAAAGCTGGTGACCATGTTCCGGTATATCCATTATTAGAAGTTGTTGGCAAAGCTAATAAAGAATCACCATTACAAATGTCAGCAACAGGAGTAAATGTTGGTGTTACCGGTTGATTCACCGTGATGGTTAACGTAGCTGATGCCGCACATTGTCCCGGTGTTGGTGTGAATGTATAGGTTGTGGTAACTGTATTATTCAAAGCAGGAGACCAAGTTCCGGTATATCCATTATTGGAAGTTGTTGGCAAAGCTGATAATAAATCTCCATTACAAATATCTGCTACTGGGTCAAATGTTGGTGTTGTTGGCTGAATAACACTTACCGTCAAAGATGCTGTAGTAGCACATTGATCAGGATTTGGGGTAAATGTATAAGTTGTTGTTGTTGTATTATCGATTGCCGGAGACCAGGTTCCCGGAATTCCATTATTAGATGTAGTTGGCAGCGTTAATGCATCACCATTACAAATATCTGCTATTGGAGAGAAAGTCGTAACTGTCTGTGGTAATAGTGCCTGTGAAATTTCCAAACCATAAGTTCCCTGCTCACTGCCCAAACCATAATAACCTTCGACTCTAACATATACTACATCTTCTGACGAAACATCCAAATTATCTATTTCAGATTGGAAGCTGGCAGCATTTGGACAGTCGTCATCGCTTTGGGCTAACTGGGTTACTCCGTCTGCAGCAAATACAGTAAGAATAGTATCAAAATTAGATCCGGTACAAGTATTTAAACTCAATGATTGTGCACAGGCATCCAAATTAACTTTGTACCAAACATCTGGAGATAATTCGCCACCTGTATCGGTATAACAATTAACTTCTAAGTTATTACCTGTAGTAGTATAGTTTGGAGTATTAACAGGAATTGCAGTGGCTATAGTATCGCCGGGAGCAGGTCCGTTGTTAATAGTTAAATCCAATGTCTCTGTGGTACAACTATGCGGATCTGTTGCGATGATTAAGTTTTTTAGTGAAACATATCGACTGGCAGTAGAAGAGGTAAGAACGATACTACTTATAGAATTATTGTCAAAATACCCGGACGGATCGGTATCTGATGTTATTGTTCTGCTTTGTACATGACCATTTGAATAGGTAATTGTAACATTTCCGGTTACAACATTGTCATTAAAATCGGTAGTAAAATAACTTGCATCAACCCCATAAACAGGAGGAGTAAAAGTAATAGTCAACGGAGCATTTGCATTAACAGTTCCAAGAAAATCCAAACCGTTATACATGCCTCCTGGGGCTGACATCGATACTGTTGTAGCCCCAAATGTAATGTTTGTCGGATTCGTAGCAACAATATTACCTAAATCATCTGCATATAATGTCGAATCAAATGATACCGCGTGGTCAATCCACGGGCTTAAACTGTTGATTTCTAAAGTATCGGTTAACGGAATAGAAGCAGCATACGAACCGCTGGTTGTATAAGTTATGCCATTAACAGGCCATCTATAACTTGAACAGGCAGTTGCACTGGTTGTTTTAGTTCCAATTGGATAAACCGTAATAGTTATGTCTTTTGTAGTGGCACATTCACCAACATTTGGTGTAAACGTATAGGTCGTTGTATTATTATTATCTAAAGCCGGAGACCATGTTCCGTTAATCCCGTTGTCCGATGTAGTTGGTAGAGGGGATAAAGGCGAACCGGCACAAATTGGAGAAACAGTTGGGAATGTTGGTGTAACTATTGGGGTAATTGTTAAATCGAGAATTTCACTTGAAGTTGGGTTAGTAGCGATGCTTAAATTCCTTAATGATATAAAACGATGAGGTGTTGTAGTTGTTGTTGAAAGAACAAGACTTGTAATTGGGGTAGTAGATAAATAACCAAAAAGTTCAGTATCTGCTGTTACGGTTCTACTGTCAACTGCACCATCAGAATAGGTGGCAGTTACGTTTCCACTGATTACATTATCGGCATTATTAGTGTCGAAAAAATTCCCCGAAATTCCATAAATCCCCGGACTGAAAGTAATCGTTATCGATTCGTTTGCATTATTTGTTCCAAGAAAAGTACCATCTGAATAAATACCACCCGGAGCCGACAAACTAACCGTTGTACCGCCTATTACTACATCCACCGTTGCTGCCGCCGGGATTCCGGATAAATCATCGAAATCAATAGTTGCACCTGTAATGGTTGCCGAATTAGTCCACGCAGTCTGATCATTAAAAAGTTGTGTTATTCCTCCACCATAAGTATATATTCCGGTTGAGGTGTAAGTTTGCCCACTTACGCTCCATGTATAGCTTCCACAAGCAGTAACTGTTGTGGTACTTTGTGTGCTTGGAGTTGAAGGAGTGATCCTTGAAAGGCTTCTTGTTTTAACTTTTTTAGAATCGGAAACATAAGTAGAATGTCTCACGTTTTCTGATTGCGCTGTGGCAATAAAGTTTATCGTAAACAGTAAAAAAAATGATAATAAAACTTGTTTTTTAGTAGTGTAATTTTTCTTCATATGGTAATTTTTTCGGGGTAGTTATACTGAACTAAAATGATTAAATTTTTAAAACTAATTCGATAAAAATAGATATTTAATTTAATTTCTAACTAAATTTTTCGTTGTTTTTGAGGTTATTAACGATGAACAAACAAAAAAGCCCCGTCTCCTTATGAACGAGACGGGGCTTTTTTTATTCTTCTTGCTTTCTAAAACAAACCGTTTATTTCTGCATTAATTCGGTTGATTATGTTTCCTAAATCTTCAGGATTATTAACAAAATCGATATTGTCAACATCAATGATAAGCAAAGGGCCTTTGTCATAGGTATGAATCCACGCCTCATAACGTTCGTTCAGACGGCTTAAGTAATCAATTGAAATCGTATTTTCATAATCACGCCCGCGTTTGTGTATTTGGGAAACAAGATTTGGAATAGAACTTCTTAAATAAATCAATAAATCCGGAGCACCAACCAATCCTTCCATCAGTTGAAAAAGATCGGAGTAATTCTCAAAATCACGGTTGGTCATCAAACCCATAGCATGCAGATTGGGAGCAAAGATGTGCGCATCTTCATAGATAGTTCTGTCCTGAATAATGTTCTTTCCGCTTTCACGTATTTGAAGCACCTGACGAAAACGAGAGTTCAGGAAATAAATCTGCAGGTTAAAACTCCAGCGTTCCATCTGATGGTAAAAATCATCAAGATAAGGATTATCGACTACATCTTCAAAGTGTGGTTCCCATTTGAATTGTTTGGCTAAAAATCGTGTTAAGGTTGTCTTTCCTGCTCCAATGTTTCCTGCTACTGCTATGTGCATTATGGTAATTTTATTTTATAATTCTTAATTTGCTGGTTGGTAAAAATAGCCAAAATTTGGTCTTTGTAATAATAATTTTTAAACGATTTCTCAACAATTTCTATTTCATAAACCGTTTTCGTTACGTTATTCAGGCAATACAGAATGTTATCACGGGAAAACAAAATTTTTTCGTTATCGACAATCTGAATTTTTTCAAAAGGTGGAATATTGGCTAACAATTTGACTTTGCCAAATATGTCAATCGAATACCAATTGTTCACTTCATCAACCCAATAAAAATTATTGAAATCAGACTGTGTGTATTTTATATTTTCCTGTATCGGATTTCCAATGTTTTTGAAAGTGTTTTTCAGATAATCAAACAACATGATCTGCTGAGTCAAAGAATTATAAATCCAAAACTGATCTTGCGAAGCCAGGCCAATTTTAGATGCAAAAATGGTGTTGTCAATGTCAAAAAGATTAAGTTTCTGGATTTCATTCAGTTGATTGTCAAGTGTAATTATCGTATTGAAATCTTCGTAAAAGACAACTATTTTCAAAGGATTTATATAATCAACAGAAGTTATTTTTCCCAAGGCTACATTTTTATATTCCCACTTCTGGGTTTCGTTTTGTTTGGTAAAAATATTGTCCTTGATGTAATAGTTATTGCCCAGACCATCAAAGCCAATATAGGTTTTGTTTTCCAGTTCCTTTGTTTCTAATGCCGTCGTTTTCAGTTTGTGGTTCTGGCCAAAACTAAATGTGAAACTTAAGCATAGCAGAAAATAAATAACGCTTTTCATTGTAGGTTAATTTACGGTTTACTTTGTTTGGTTTTGTATCCATTTGGTTATTTGATTTAATGCCAAAGGAGAAAATGTTTGTTCAATTTCGGCATATTCGCTTGGTGCACCGGTTTTACATTCCTGGAATAAATGATTCAGATTTGGAAATTCTCTTACTGTTACGCGGGTGTTTCCTCCTTTTTTCAAAGCGTTTTCTATTGCAGATAAATTCTCTTTTGGCGGAACCTGTAAATCCTTACCGCCGTTAACTGCCAAAACCGGGCATTTTACTTTTTGCAATGTTGGCGCGGGATCATATTTGATAAAATATTCCATCCATGGACTTGAAACCATTTTTACCTGCATCGCTATATAATCATCTTTCGACATTCCGTTTGGTATTTCATCGGCTTTCATATCCTTTTCGTTTTCATTTATTAACGTAGTCAAATCGGTTTTCAATTTTTGATTATCAGTCGATTGTTTAACGGCTTCAAATACCTTGCTGTTTATTGATGAGGTTTTAGCGATTTCAGCCTCTGAAACTCCTGAAGCTTTGGCTATTAATTCTTGTTGAAGCAATAACAGTTTGTCTCCGGGTATACCGGTTCCGGCAAGCAAAACTATAAAACTTACATCTTTAGATTTTGCTGCAACCATCGGTGATATGATTCCACCTTCACTATGTCCCATCAAACCAATTTTCTTTGGATTGATTTCTTTTCTTGTTTTCAAATAGGCAATGGCACTCTCAACATCCGTAGCAAAATCGGCAGAAGTTGCGGTTTCAAAATCACCTTTTGATTCGCCAACTCCGCGGTCATCAAATCTTAAAACGGCAATTCCGTTTTTGGTCAGATAATCCGAGATAACCAGAAAAGGTTTATGGCCCAACAATTCTTCATTCCTATTTTGCGGACCGCTTCCGGTAATCAAAACAACAACCGGAAAAACACCTTCTTTTTTTGGTAGTGATAAAGTCCCTGCCAGTGAAATGTTTGCTTTTGGATTTTGGAAAGTTACGTTTTCTGTATAGTAAGGGAAAGGCTCTTTAGGTTCTTGCGGCCTTTTTGGCTCCACTTTTTCAATGACTTTTCTTGACAGGTTCATTGGGAATTCCTGTCCCGCCTGTTTGAATGTGCCTACTATTTCATTGTCTTTAAGTTCACCACTATATTCAATTCGCGCTACTGCAACTTCAAACTTTATTTTTGGGTTTTCAAATGTGGTTGTAGATACCGGAATTCCTTTAGCGCCCTGATCCGGGCTGTCCATAGTAGAAATGTAACCTGTCTCTGTTTTACTAACATTAAAAACAAGTCGTAATTGCATTCCCTGTACTTTCAAAGCACCGTTCCATTGTCCTGTGATGTCTTGTCCGTATGTTATGATTGAGGCTAAAATTGATGTGAAAAGGAAAAGTGTTTTTTTCATTTTGGGAAGGTGTTTTGGGATAGGTTTTATTCTTTCTCAAATATAAAAAATTAACCTTACAATTCAGAAACAGTTCGCCGGACATTCTTTCATTTTTTTTAACATAACATTGGTAACAGAATTCACAGGGATTCGTCATATTTGTTCTTTAAAATCAAAAACAATGAACAAATTTTTTTACGCATCATTATTCTTATTGGCATTCATGACTTCAAATGCCCAAAAAGACTTTCAGGGAATGGCGGTTTATGAATCGAAAACCAGTACTGCCGATATGAAAACCCGTTTGCAGGCAAACAAGGAAATTACTCCCGAAATGCAAAAAATGATTGAAGAGCGAATGAAAAAAATGTTTGAAAAGACATTCATCCTCAACTTTGATAAATCGGCCTCTATCTATAAAGAAGAAGAGAAACTCGATGCTCCGGGTCAGGGCCAGGGTGGTGGAATGCGAATGATGTTTAACTCGGTCATGGGTGGCGGCGGAACGTATTACAAAAATGTAAAAGATAAAAGTTACACTGTCGATAAGGAATTCATGGGGAAAGATTTTTTGGTTAAGGATTCATTGCCAAAATTAGACTGGAAAATGGAAAGTGAAACCCGTGTGATTGGAGGTTACAACTGTTTTAAGGCAACAGCCGTTGTTCCTGTAAGCAAAACTGATTTTAAAAACTTCCGTCCAAAAAAAGAAGACGAAAATAAAAAAGCAGATGAGGCAAAAACTGATGATAAGGATAAAAAGACCAATTTCATGGATCAGTTTGACATGCCCAAGGAAATTACCATTACTGCTTGGTATACACCTGAAATACCTGTGAATCAAGGCCCAGATCGTTATTGGGGTCTGCCGGGCTTAATCCTTGAAGTCAATGACGGAAAAACAACAATTCTTTGTTCAAAAGTTGTGCTTAACCCTAAAGAAAAAGCAGCTATTAAAGCTCCGACTAATGGTAAAGTCATTTCGCAAAAAGAATACGACGATACCGTGATAAAGAAGATGGAGGAAATGAGCGAAATGAATGGCGGACACGGTGGAATGCAAATCAGAATGGGAAGGAATTAACGTATGAAACAAACCTACTTTCTTGTCATTTTATTTTTTTCAGTCTTTTCCTTTTCCCAAAACATACGTTTTGAAGGAGTTGTTCAGGACAGCAACAAAGCACCACTCGAAATGGCAAACGTCATGGCGATGAATCAGGGAACCAAAACTATGGACGCTTATGCAATCACAAACGACAAAGGAAAATTTTTCCTGAACCTGAAACCAAACTCAACTTATTCCATTAAGCTGAGTTATCTCGGAATGCAGAATAAGGAAATTACAATCACTACCGAAAACAAAAACATTACCCAAAACATCACAATGGAAAGTGGCGGAATTGACCTCGAAGGTGTTGAAATTGTCCGCGAAATGCCGGTTTCTATCAAAGGTGATACGATTGTTTACAATTCGGATTCATTTAAAAACGGAACCGAACGAAAACTGGAAGACGTCTTAAAAAAACTGCCGGGTGTTGAAGTTAATGCCGATGGGGAAGTAGAAGTAGAAGGAAAAAAAGTTTCTAAACTCATGGTGGAGGGAAAGGACTTTTTTGATGGTGATACGAAACTCGGTGTTAAAAACATACCGGCCGATGCTGTAGATAAAGTTCAGGTATTGCGAAACTATAATGAAAATTCAGTGCTGAAAGGCGTAGAAAACAATCAGGATAATGTTGCGATGAACATCAAATTAAAAGAAGGTAAAAAGAACTTTTGGTTTGGTGATGTGACTGCCGGAATTGGGGTAGCCGATACGCTATCGCATTATAACATCAATCCGAAACTGTTTTATTATAATCCAAAATACAGCATTAATGTCATCACCAATTTTAATAATATTGGTGAACTTCCTTTGACATTTCAGGATTATTTTAAATTCACTGGAGGCTTCAAAAACATGATGGCAAAAGGAGGAAGCAGCTTTAATGTTTCGACAAATGACCTTGGAATTTCACTTTTGCGAAACGACAGGGCCAAAGAAATCGAAACCAATTTTGGTGCGACCAACTTCTCATACAATCCAACAAAATCATTGACATTAAGCGGATTCGCAATCCTTTCTTCATCGACAACCGATTTAGAGACCAAGACCAAAACCAATTACCTCGACCCGAATTCTTCAGCTATTGCATCAACAGAAAACAAAAATGAACTAGCGCATCAGAAAAATAATTTTGGTCTATTCAAGCTCAGCTCGAGCTACAAGCCGAATACTAATTTTCAATTCGATTATGATATTTTGTCCAAACTTTCCAATCAAACCGAGAACAATTCGCTGCTGAGGGAAACGGTTATAAACACTACTTCCAATTCTGAAAATATTTACACCACAAAAAAGCAGCAACCGGTTTCGGTTAACCAAAATGTCGGAATGTATTATACCGCATCCGAGAAGAGTGTTTTTGCTTTCGAAATGCAGCATCTGTATCAAAACGAAGATCCGTTTTACAACGCCAATCTGCAAACGCAACCGTTTAATTTAATTGGCTATATATCGGGACAAAACCGCAACGACATCACTCAAAAACGAATGGTGCAAACCAATAAAATCGATGCCAAACTCGACTATTATTATATGGTTACGCCCAAAAGCAATATCAATATAACCTTAGGGAATACCTATTCACATCAAAATTTTGACTCTTCCATTTATCAGATTCTGGATAACGGAACGACCAACAATCTGACCGATGTTACCAATACCAATGATGTTACTTATAACTTTAACGATGCATTTGTCGGCTTTCATTACAAAGTACTTCATGGGAAATTTACGTTCACACCCGGTGTCAGCCTACATACATTTTCTTTAAATAATCAGCAGCTGGGAACCGATTACAAACAAAGTTTTACCAAGGTTTTACCCGATTTTTATGCGTTGTACCAAATCAAGAAATCAGAAAGCCTGACCTATAATTTTGCAATTACAAACAATTTTACCGACATCAATAAACTGGCAGAAGGCTTTGTATTGAATAATTATAACAGCCTGTCAAAAGGAAACCGAACTCTGGAAAACGCTTTGGCGCAATCGCATACTTTGCGTTACTTTAAATATAATATGTTTAACTTCGAGAATATTTATGCGGCCGCGACTTATACACGAACTGTCGACGCGGTTAAATCGAGGTTTTTATTCAATGGTGTAAACCAGTTTTCGAGCGCCATTAATTCGGCTTTTGCCGATCAAAGCTTTTCCGTTTATGGCGGCTACGGACGTTCGTTTTTTAAATATTACAAAGCTTCGTTCAATACCAATATGATGTGGTCGAAGTATAATAACATCCAGTTCAACCCGAGCACAGCTTCCGATATTGCCATAACCAATGAGAGCTTTACCCAAAGTTATGGTATAAAACTTTCTACCAATTTCAAAAAGCTGCCAAACATCGAATTGGGTTACGATTACGACATCAACGATTATCAAAGCACCCGATTTTATAC
This sequence comes from Flavobacterium sp. UBA807, assembly GCA_002296885.1. Lineage (GTDB taxonomy): Bacteria > Bacteroidota > Bacteroidia > Flavobacteriales > Flavobacteriaceae > Flavobacterium. Next base: position 10,674 of record DBIH01000283.1, read on the forward strand.
CGATAAACCTTCGGTTAAGATTGATTACTTCTTCCTGAAAAGTTTTTCATTTGTTTCCGAATATGAGTTTTACCATTACTACAATAACGACCGAACTACCGAAAACGAATACGATTTCCTTTCGGCAAGCCTTATTTTCCAAAAGACAAAAGACAGCCATTGGGAGTATAAAGTTTCAGGAACCAATCTGTTAAATACAACTTCATTAAACGACGACAGCTTCAACCAAAACATTGTCAGAACCTCGCAATACCGGGTGCAGCCGAGATATATTATTTTCAGTCTGAAATATAATTTGTAGCCAATCCCGCTATCCGCTATATCTTTTTATTGTTTGTCACCCTGAGCGCAGTCGAAGGGTGTTTTATCAAAACAATAAAAAGGATGCCGCTCCTATCGGGGCTATTCTTCTTTTGTCTTGAAACAAAAGAAGCAAAAATTCAAGGCTAGGAATCTTCGGCGGTCAAATGTATTCTTGAATCCTAAATGAAAAGAACTCGCTTCGCTCAAACAGCTTTTCATTTTTAACGGATTCTTCGAATATTTGACACTCGCCTGCAGATTCTAATGCTAGGGCTTCGCTTTTAAAAGATAGTTCTTAGGGAGTATACCTTTTCGGAAGAATAGTCTGAGCAAAGCTTCGAAATTCAGGAGTCCCGAGCATTCGGGACGACGCGGAGTTTGCCAGACGGTTTTAAGCGAAGCTTAAAAATTCCTCGAAAAGGGGTCTTTTCTTTTGGTTCGTTTTCTTTGGACAAGCAAAGAAAATGAACAAATAAAAAATTATTTGCCTAATAAAAATCCCGCCTTTTGAGCGGGATTTTTTATAATATCAGTTTCAAATATTACAATTTGAAAGCAGCTTTTACTTTATCTACATAATCCAATTTCTCCCAGGTAAACAATTCCACAGAAACTGTTTTTGGTGCGCCGTTTGGCAATTGGAACGTTTTGGTAACCGTTTGAGGTTGTCGCCCCATGTGACCATAAGCAGCAGTTTCGCTGTAAATAGGATTTCTCAGTTTCAAACGTTGCTCAATAAAATATGGGCGCATATCAAATACGTTCTCCACCACTTTACTAATTTCCCCGTCAGTCATATTTACTTTTGCAGTTCCATAAGTCACCACATTGATAGAAGTTGGTTTTGCTACCCCAATCGCATAAGAAACCTGTACCAAAACTTCGTCACATAATCCTGCAGCAACCAAGTTTTTAGCAATATGACGTGTTGCATAAGCAGCAGAACGATCCACTTTTGAAGGGTCTTTTCCGGAGAAGGCTCCACCACCGTGAGCACCTTTTCCACCATAGGTATCTACGATGATTTTTCTTCCGGTTAATCCGGTGTCACCGTGAGGGCCACCAATTACGAATTTCCCGGTTGGGTTGATATGATACGTAATATCGTCATTAAATAAATGAGCGTATTGTGGGTATTTTGCTTTAATTCTCGGAATCAAAATCGAAATTAAATCACTTTTAATTTTAGCCAACATTTCAGCTTCAGGAGCAAAATCATCGTGCTGTGTAGAAATTACAATGGCATCAATACGTTGAGGTTTGTTATCATCAGAATATTCTAAAGTAACCTGTGATTTGGCATCCGGGCGTAAATATTTAATTTCGTTATTTTCTCTTCTAATGTTCGCTAATTCAATCAACAAAGCGTGAGACAAATCCAAAGCCAATGGCATATAGTTTTCAGTCTCATTGGTAGCATAACCGAACATCATTCCCTGATCCCCTGCACCTTGCTCTTCTTTGCTTGCTCTGTCAACTCCCTGATTAATATCGGCAGATTGCTCGTGAATGGCAGATAAAACGCCACACGAATCAGCATCAAACATGTATTCGCTTTTGGTATAACCAATTTTCTTGATTACTTCTCTTGCGATTTGCTGCACATCCAGATAAGTGTTTGATTTTACTTCTCCGGCAAGGATTACCTGACCCGTTGTTACCAAAGTTTCGCAAGCCACTTTTGAATCAGCGTCAAAAGCCAAAAAATTATCAATCAACGCATCAGAAATCTGGTCTGCAACTTTATCCGGATGTCCTTCACTCACTGACTCCGACGTAAATAAATAAGCCATAACTATTTTGTATTTTAATTTTAATTCTAAGTTATAGAAAAAGAGAAGATTACAACTTAATGCTAAAGAAGGGATGCTGCTTTAGCATTTTTTAACGAGGTTGCAATCAGTTCAAATTTTTCCTCTTTTCATTTTTTCGAGTGCAAATGTATTTATTTAGTTAGGATTAAAAAAATAAATGGATTTATTTTTTGTTAAGTTGTGTCTTTCAAAGTCATTAATGGGAGTTTGTCGATTTTTTTGAATCAAAAGAGTAAGGAAATTACCTTTATTAAAATCTAAAAAACTCACACATGAAAAAAACATTACTTATCGTATCAGCCTTTATGGCATTTACATCTGCAAAAGCACAAAACCTCTTTTCTTTTGGTTTTGGAGGAACAACCGCCGACTTAACAACCGCTGGATGGGTCAGAACCAATCAAAGTACTTCAGCATCAACAACCAGTTTGTGGTCTATTGCAAGTTATACAGAAGTAACAGTTGATAATGTTACAACATTTGCAACTCCTTTTCAAAATCAGACTTATGCGGCAGGTGACACGTGCCCAATTCCTAACGGACAAGACGGCACACCAAATACTTTTGCCCTAGTTAACTACACCAGTACCACAAGTACCGCAGCATCTGGAGCTACCATCAGTAATTGGTTAATCACACCAACCATAAATGTTGCTAATGGAGACGTAGTAACTTTTTACACTCGTAAAGGAACCAGCGGAACTACAGATTATCCGGACCGACTTGAATTAAGGATGAGTTCAGCCGCAACTACTGTTCAGCCAACCGGAGGTCCAACCGGAGTAGGAAGTTTTACAACATTATGCACATCAGTAAACCCAGCATTAGCTGCGGGATTTGTTTATCCAAAAGTGTGGATACAATATACCTATACAGTGTCAGGATTATCAGGCCCAACTGCTGTGAAATTTGCGTTTAGATATTATGTGACAAATGCAGGTACAAATGGTTCGAATTCTGATATCATCGGAATCGATACATTCTCTGTTGACCGTCCATTAAGTACAAGTGATTTCTTTTCACAGAACTTCGCAATCTCTCCAAACCCAGTTAAATCAAGCTTTAACTTAACTGTGAAAAACGGAGCATCAGTACAAAATGTGAAAGTAATAGACATGAACGGACGCGTTGTTAACACTACGGATGTTTCCGATTTAAATGATATTCAGTTGAATCTTGCCGATTTGAGTACTGGAGTTTACTTTGTTAAAGTTCAGTCAGATTTAGGGATTGGAACTTCTAAAATCATCAAACAATAATAATTGTTTTCCTTATTTTAAAAGAGCTGAATTTTTCAGCTCTTTTTTTGTTTAAATAATTTTCACCTTATACAGTTGCAAAATAAATTTCTATACCGTTACTTTGCACCGTTCATTAACATCATGTTTGTTATCACGAAAGCTGGAGGGAATAGACCCTGCGAAAGCTTAGCAACCCTTTGCCAAAAGAAGGTGCTACATTCTATCTCGTTGTTTGCAACGAGAAAAGATAACCCGAGAAATTTTCTCCCTTTCACGATAACCTATATTTTTTTACGAACTTCTGAATTGTCAGGAGCTAATCCCGCTGTTCGTTGCAATCTTTGTCGTGTTCTCGATACATCTCGTCATAAATGACGAGACACCCGAACTGACGACAAAGGATTTTCACTGCCATCGGGGCTATGGCTCTGCTTTTCAGACTTGAGGCGAAGCTAATAAATAAGTAAAAATTAAAACTTTGCGACTTTGCGACTTTGCAACTTTGCAACTTGAAAAGAAATGTCAAAAATAAAAGATGCCATCCAAAACCGAATCCTCGTACTCGACGGAGCTATGGGAACCATGTTGCAACGCAATAATTTCTCCGAAGAGGATTTTCGCGGCGAACGATTCAAGGATTTTCCACATCCGCTAAAAGGCAACAACGATTTGCTCTCCATTACCCAACCCGAAGCGGTAAAAGCAGTGCATCGCTTGTATTTTCAAGCGGGAGCCGATATTGTAGAAACAAATACATTTTCGGGAACAACCATCGGAATGGCCGATTATCATATGGAAGATTTGGTTTATGAACTCAATTACCAATCCGCTAAAATCGCTCGCGAAGTCGCTGACGAATTTACCGATAGAACCCGTTTCGTTGCCGGTTCTATAGGTCCAACCAACAGAACTGCTTCTATGTCGCCCGATGTAAATGATCCGGGTTTTCGTGCCGTTACTTTCGACGATTTACGCATCGCTTACAAACAGCAAGCAGAAGCCTTGATTGATGGAGGTTGTGATGTGCTTTTGGTAGAAACCATTTTCGATACACTAAACGCCAAAGCAGCTTTATTCGCCATCGAAGAAGTAAAAGAAGAACGAAATCTTGATATTCCCGTAATGGTTTCAGGAACCATCACCGATGCATCAGGAAGAACACTTTCGGGGCAAACGGTGGAGGCATTTTTAATTTCAATTCAACACATCGATTTATTAAGCGTAGGATTCAATTGTGCCTTGGGAGCCGATTTATTAAAACCCTATTTAAAACGCTTGGCACACAATACGACTTTAAATATTTCGGCGCATCCCAATGCCGGATTGCCAAACGCTTTTGGGCAATACGATCAAACCCCAACAGAAATGCAGGCGCTAATCAAGGAATATTTGCAGGATAACTTAGTCAATATTATTGGCGGCTGTTGCGGTACAACTCCCGAACATATCAAAGCCATTGCTGAAGTTGCTGCCCAGTTTAAACCAAGACAAATTTTAGACAAGATATAATGACGCAAGCAAGATATTTAAAACTTTCGGGTTTAGAACCTCTCGTTGTTACTCCGGAAAGTAACTTCATCAACGTTGGAGAAAGAACCAATGTTACGGGCTCAAGAAAGTTTTTACGACTCATCAAAGAAGAGAAATACGAAGAAGCTCTTGATATCGCCCGAAACCAGGTAGAAGGAGGTGCGCAAATCATCGACATCAATATGGATGAAGGAATGTTGGATGGTGTTTATGCAATGACCCGATTCCTAAATCTGATTGCAGCCGAGCCTGATATTGCACGAGTTCCGATTATGATCGACTCATCCAAATGGGAAATCATCGAGGCAGGATTGAAAGTCATTCAAGGAAAAGGAATCGTCAACTCAATTTCACTTAAAGAAGGAAAAGAGGCTTTCGTGCATCACGCCAAATTAATCAAGCGTTATGGCGCTGCCGTAATCGTAATGGCTTTTGACGAAGTTGGGCAGGCCGATAATTATGAAAGAAGAATCGAAATCTGTAAAAGAAGCTATGATATTTTGGTGAATGAAGTACATTTTCCTCCTGAAGACATCATCTTCGACCCGAATATTTTCCCCGTTGCTACGGGAATGGAAGAGCACAAACGCAATGCTTTGGATTTCTTCAATGCTACGAAATGGATACGCGAAAACTTGCCGCATGCCGGAGTTTCCGGTGGTGTGAGCAACGTTTCGTTTTCATTCAGAGGCAATGACAAAGTGCGCGAAGCCATGCATTCGGCATTCCTCTTTCACGCCATAAAAAATGGCATGACAATGGGAATTGTAAATCCGGAAATGCTTGAGGTGTATGACGATATAGATGAAATTCTACTCGAACATGTTGAAGATGTTTTACTCAACAGAAGAGAAGATGCTACCGAAAGGCTATTGGAATTGGCTGAAAGTTATAAAGGTGAAACCAAATCAAATGAGAAAGCAATTCAGCAATGGCGAAACGGTTCGGTTCAGGAACGATTGACACATTCTTTGGTAAAAGGAATTGATGAATTTATCGAAATAGATGTGGAGGAAGCACGAGAGGCTGCCGAAAAAGCCATCGATGTTATCGAAATCAATCTGATGAACGGAATGAACGTGGTGGGCGATTTATTCGGAAGCGGAAAAATGTTTTTGCCGCAAGTGGTTAAATCGGCGCGCGTGATGAAGAAAGCTGTTGCTTATCTTTTACCATTCATCGAAGCGCAAAAAGACGGAAAATCTTCTTCTGCCGGAAAAGTTTTAATGGCAACCGTAAAAGGTGATGTGCACGATATTGGGAAAAATATTGTGGCTGTAGTGTTAGGTTGCAACAATTTTGAAATCATCGATTTGGGTGTTATGGTGCCACCCGAAAAGATTATTGATGCGGCCGTAAAAGAAAAAGTAGATATCATTGGTTTGAGCGGATTGATTACACCTTCGTTGGATGAAATGGTTTATTTGGCAAAAGAAATGGACAAGCTCAATATTAAAATTCCGATAATGATTGGTGGAGCCACTACTTCGCGTGCGCATACTGCCGTGAAAATTGCACCTGAATACAAGGAAACCGTGGTTCACGTAAATGATGCTTCGCGTGCGGTAACCGTAGCGAGCAACCTGTTGCAAACCGAAACCAAAGGAAGTTATGTAAAAGCCATTCGTGAAGAATACGATAAACTGCGTGAAGGTTATCTGAGTCGAAGCCGTGACAAAAATTATTTATCGATTGAAGAGGCACGTAAAAATAAATTAAAACTGGATTGGGATGAATATACTCCGGTGAAACCAAACTTCATCGGAACCAAAACAATAGAAGTAGAACTTGACACATTGGTTGATTATATCGATTGGACGCCATTTTTTAGTTCATGGGAATTATACGGAAAATATCCTGCGATTTTGACCGATGAAGTGGTGGGAGAACAAGCGAGCACTTTATTTGCCGATGCGCAAAAAATGCTTCAGCAAATTATTTCCGAAAAATGGTTGACAGCCAAAGGCGTGCTTGGAATTTTCCCGGCAAACACGATAAACGATGACGATATCGAGATATTGGGAACAAGTCATAAATTCCTAACACTTCGTCAGCAATCGCAAAAAACAGCTGGTGCGCCCAATATCGCTTTGGCCGATTTTATTGCGCCAAAAGATTCCGGTAAACAGGATTATATTGGATGTTTTTGTGTAACTACCGGTTTTGGTGTGGATGAAAAAGCAGCCGAATTTGAAAAACAATTAGACGATTATAATTCGATTTTGGTTAAGGCTTTGGGCGACCGATTGGCGGAAGCTTTTGCGGAATATTTACACTTAAAAGTTCGTAAAGAAATCTGGGGTTATGCCTCGGATGAAAATTTGTCTAATCAGGATTTAATTGATGAAGAATATAAAGGAATTCGTCCGGCGCCGGGTTATCCTGCCTGTCCCGATCATTTAGAAAAACCAACGATTTGGAAATTGTTGCACGTAGAAAACGAAATCGGTGTGAAGCTAACCGAAAGCATGGCGATGTGGCCGGCGTCATCGGTATCGGGCTATTATTTTGCCAATCCGCAAAGTAAGTATTTTGGTTTGGGGAAAATAAAAAATGATCAGGTAGAGGATTACGCCAAAAGAAGAAATGTAAGTACAACAACAGCCGAAAAATGGCTGAATCCTAATATAGCAGATTAAAAATAGTTGATAGTTGACAGTTGATGGAAAAAAACCAACAACCAACAACCAACAACCAACAACTTTAAATATGAAAGTAACGCAACATATAGAAAATGCTAACGGAAAACCATTGTTTTCGTTCGAAATTTTACCGCCGTTGAAAGGGCAGAACATTCAATCTATTTTTGACAGTATTGATCCGTTGATGGAATTCAAACCGCCATTTATTGATGTAACGTATCACCGTGAGGAATACGAATATAAGGAACTGCCGAATGGTTTGTTACAAAAGAAAATCGTAAAAAAACGTCCGGGAACAGTTGGGATTTGTGCCGGAGTGCAAAACAAATATAATGTGGATGCCATTCCGCATATTTTGTGTGGTGGATTTACCAAAGAAGACACCGAAAATTTGCTAATTGATTTAGATTTTCTTGGCATTGATAATGTGGTAGC
>DBIH01000020.1 GCA_002296885.1 Flavobacterium sp. UBA807
CTGGAGTTTTGTCTATGGCAAATGCAGGTCCGGGAACAAATGGTTCTCAATTTTTCATCACACACGTTCCAACCAATTGGTTAGACGGAAAGCACACCGTTTTTGGTCATGTTGTAGAAGGTCAGGATATTGTTGATTCCATAAACCAAGGCGATGTAATTGAAAGTATTGAAATTGTGAGAGCAGGGGATGAGGCAAAAAAATGGAATGCTATTGAAGCTTTCAGGACTTTTGAAGGTTCCCGTTTGAAAAGAATTGAAGATGCTAAAAAAGAGGCTGAAGCTGCCATGGAAAAATTAGCAGCAGGATTTGACAAAACCGACAGCGGTTTGCGCTACAAAATCATTCAAAAAGGAAACGGAAAAAAAGCAGAAGCAGGAAAAACAGTTTCGGTGCATTATACAGGACAATTAGATAACGGAAAGACATTTGATTCTTCGTATCCAAGAAAAAAACCAATCGAGTTTCCTCTTGGAAAAGGTCATGTAATTGAAGGTTGGGACGAAGGAATTGCGTTGTTACAGGTTGGTGATAAAGCGCGTTTTGTGATTCCGTCTTACTTAGGTTACGGAGCTAATGGTGCCGGTGGTGTTATTCCGCCAAATGCAACATTGGTTTTTGATGTGGAGTTGATGGATGTAAAGTAATTCAAACGTCCCAAATAGCCCCGATTGGAGCTAACTACCATGTAGTGCATTTGATATTAAAAGGAGGACTGCCAGTGGCAGTCAGGTATTTTTATTTCTTAGAAAACTAAACCTGACTTTTAGCCCCGATTGGAGCTAACTACCATGTAGTGCGGAAAGCGGGAGTAGAGGTGAAGCGATGAACTAAAGTTGTGCTCCTAATTTGAAAATCTAAAGATTTAGTTAAAATTAAAATCCCAGTAGTTTTCTGTTGGGATTTTTTTATAGCTTTACTTAAACCAACAAAAAAAGGAAAACCATGAAATATAAAATAGCAGCCTTAGCCTTAGCAGCAGTAATCATTTATTCCTGCAAATCGAGTTCGACAGCGACAGCGACCACTGAAGCAAAACCAAATGTAGTTGCAACAACAGCAAGCCCAACCGTACTGACACCGGAATTGATGGAAGGGAAAAGTTTGTATGAAAACAATTGTGCTAAATGCCACAGATTGTATGACACCAAAGAATTTTCTGCTGAGGACTGGAAGCCAATTGTAGCACGTATGCAGAAGAAAGCGCATCTTGACGATATAGCCGGGCAAAAAATATACAATTACGTATCGATGAAATAATTCATAAATGTTGAATCCCGTCTCGTTTTTTGGAACGAGACGGGATTTTTTATACTTACAATTATGGAACAAAACCTTTCCTGGGCTGATTTTGAAAAAGTTGAAATGCGAATTGGAACTATCATTGAAGCAAATGATTTTCCTCAGGCTCGTAAACCAGCGTATCAACTGACAATTGATTTTGGTGCTGAAATCGGAATCAGGAAATCATCGGCGCAAATCACTAACCGATATTCCAAAGAAGATTTGGCAGGTAAACAAATTGTAGCGGTAGTCAATTTTCCGAAGAAACAAATAGGAAATTTTATGAGCGAATGTTTGGTACTTGGTTCAGTAGGAATTGACAATGATATAGTGTTGTTGACTTCAGATCATAAAGTCGAAAATGGTTTGCGAATAGCATAAAACAAAAGCCCGAAACTTAAGTTTCGGGCTTTTGTTTAAATATCGTCAAAATCAATATCGGTAAAACTTTTTTCTGAGGCTGGTTTCTCTTCTGTAACCGTTTCCTGTTGATATTCTCTTTTGAAATCTTTTTGATGTCTTTCTGAGATCACTTCTTCTCCTTTGTGATTCAGAACGTAAGCGGTCATTTCTTCCAGAATTTCAGAGAATGCTGCGAAGTCCTCTTTGTACAAATAAATTTTATGTTTTTTGAAGTGGAATGAACCATCTTCTTCCGTAAATTTTTTACTTTCTGTAATGGTTATGTAGTAATCATCAGCTTTTGTGGCTCTTACATCGAAGAAATAAGTTCTTCTTCCTGCTCTTAAAACTTTAGAAAAAATCTCGTCTTTTTCTAACATATCGTTTTCTCTCATATTCTTTCGGTCAATTAGTAATGTTTCTAAACAGTTCAAAAATGGTAATTTTTTTGTTACAAAACAAAATTTAATTTAATTCTTTTTCCGAAAGTTGCTTTAAGTACAATTCGGCATAATAACCTTCTTGGTTTACTAATTGATTATGAGAACCTTCTTGAATAATCTGTCCTTCGTCAAGGATAATAATTTTATCTGCGTTCTTTGCTGACGAAACGCGATGGCTTACAATAATCGTTGTTTTGTTTTTGGAAATTTCGAGCAGATTGTTCAAAATCTGTTCTTCGGTATCAGTGTCAACTGCTGATAGACAATCGTCGAATAATAATATTTGCGGGTCTTTAATAATTGCACGCGCAATGGAAACACGTTGCTTCTGACCGCCTGAAAGCGTAATTCCACGTTCGCCCAAAATAGTTTCATATTGTTTTTTGAAATGAATGATATTGTTGTGAACGACAGCTTTTTTGGCGGCGCTTATTATTTCTTCATCCGAAGCATTTTCTTTACCGAATTTGATATTATTCTTTATTGTGTCCGAAAAAAGAAAAGCATCCTGAGGTACAATCCCAATACTGTTACGCAAATCATATAAATTGACTTCATCAATCTTTTTCCCGTCAATGGTAATCGTTCCATCTTTGATATCGTACATTCTTGTGATCAATGATAAAATGCTTGATTTTCCGGAACCTGTTTTTCCCAAAATTGCAAGCGTTTCACCTTTTTTTACTTTGAATGAAATGTTTTGAAGTGCTGTAATCTGTGTGTCTTCATAAGTGAATGAGACGTTTTTGAATTCTATTTCACCTTGAATCTCGGAGTGCTCAATCGATTTATTTTTAATTTCCGGCTCAATTTTCAGGAACTCATTAATTCGCTTTTGCGAAGCTTCCGCTTCCTGAATCAGTGACGAAACCCAACCAATAGAAGCTACGGGCCAGGTCAGCATATTAACATACATGATGAATTCAGCAATTACACCAATACTTTTGATTTCACCATTAATGTACATCATGCCCCCCAAATAAACCACCATTAAATTGCTTACGCCAATCAATACAATCATTAACGGACCGAAAAATGATTGTATTCCGGCAAGTTTCATGCTTTTGGTTTTACTTTCCTGAGCTATCTCTTTAAGGTTATCCTGATATTGTTTTTCCAGTCCATAAGCTTTTACGACACGAATGCCGGAGAAAATTTCTTGTGTAAAACTGAATACTGTAGATAAGTATTGCTGAAAAAGAGTACTTCGTTTATTGATTTCCACACTCAGTCTGTAAATGATATATGCCAGAATTGGCAATGGAAAAATGGTGTACAATGTTAGTTTTGGTGAAACATTATACATATATATTATTACAAGGCTAAAAGTGATGAAGGTATTAATGGAATACATCAATGCTGGACCGACATATTGTCTGACTTTGGCAACATCTTCACTAATGCGGTTCATCAGGTCGCCGGTGCGGTTGCGTTTGTAAAAATTCTGATCAAGCGATTCGTAATGTGCAAAAACTTCATTTTTTAAATCAAATTCAACGTGGCGGGACATTACAATCAATGCCTGTCTCATCAAAAACCTTACTATTGCTGAGGCCAGAGTCGCCCCGATAATCCAGAAGATATTATGTGTTAACGCTAGTTTTGCGGTTTCAAGGCTGGCGTTATTGTGATTAAAATCCTCAATGGTTTTAAATGATCTGCTTATCAGCTTTGGGATATAAAGAGAAAAAATCTGTGAACTTATTGTGAAAACTATTCCTAATAAAAAATGGAATTTGTATTTCACAAAATATTTATTTAAATACCGAAGTTCTTTCATTGAAAATTGTCAGGATTAAATTTTAAAATCTATTTTTTGTTAAAATTATAGAAATAGTTAAATTATTATATTTTCGATTATAATTGATTTTATTAACAAATCGCCAATTAATTGTGATTTGAATGAATTATATTGAATAAAGTCTTTAATTTTGTCGGGACTTTTTTTAAAGCCCAAATTAAATAATTATAAAATGACTTCAGAAATCACAACACCAGCAGAGTTACAAAAAATGAACCCGGTCTTTGGTCAGCTGTCTTTTGACAATCACGAACAAATTGTTTTTTGCAATGACAAAGATACAGGATTAAAAGCAATTATCGGAATCCATAATACGGTTATGGGACCAGCACTTGGTGGGACGAGAATGTGGAAATACAATAACGAATGGGAAGCATTGAATGATGTTTTACGTCTTTCACGTGGAATGACCTACAAATCGGCAATCACAGGTTTGAATCTTGGTGGTGGAAAAGCAGTTATCATTGGCGATGCAAAAGCAGATAAAACGCCGGAATTAATTACCCGATTTGGTCAATTTGTTGACTCTTTAAGCGGAAAATATATCACTGCCGAAGATGTAGGAACGACAACTGAAGATATGGACAGAATACACGAAGTGACAAAACATGTTACCGGAATTTCTGTTGAAAAAGGAGGTTCAGGAAATCCTTCGCCTGTAACAGCTTATGGTGTTTATATGGGAATGAAAGCTGCTGCTAAATATCAATTTGGTTCAGACAGCTTAGCTGGCAAAAAAGTTTTGGTTCAAGGAAACGGACACGTTGGTGAAACTCTTATCAGTCATTTGACACAAGAAGGAGCAATCGTTTTTGTCTCGGATATCCATCAGGAAAAAATGGATGCAATGGTTTCTAAATATGGAGCACAAATTTTTGCAGGACCAGATTTATACGCTGCCGATGTAGATATATATTCGCCTTGTGCTCTCGGAGCCACAATCAATGATGATACTATCTATAAAATTAAAGCAAAAGTAATTGCCGGAGCAGCTAATAACCAGTTAGCAGTTGAAGCAATCCACGGACCAATTCTAAGAGAAAGAGGCATTGCGTATGCGCCAGATTTCTTGATTAATGCCGGTGGAATTATCAATGTTTATGGCGAATTGGTAAAATACAGTGATGGTGAAGCAAAAAGAAGAACCGAGAATATCTACAATACGACATTAGAGATTTTCAGTTTTGCCGATAAAAACAATCTGACTACACAGCAAGCTGCAATGCAGATTGCAGAAAACAGAATTGCTGAAAGAAAAAAAGAAAACGCTTCTAAATAAAGTTGTTTCAAAAAAAATAATACTATTTTTGCAGGGCGAAAGAATTTCTTTCGCCTTGTTAATTTTTAAAGTTCTTACAGGTGTTAAACAGAAGACATATCCGGGTTAAAGTAATGCAGTCTATTTATGCATTGCATCAAAAAAGTTCTGATGATATTGAAAAAGAAGAAAAGTTCTTGCTTCACAGTATCGATGCGATTCAGGATTTGTATCTAATCATGTTGTCTTCACTGGTTGAAATCAGAAAAAAAGAAGTTGTCTTTCTCGAGACTTCGAGCAAAAAGCATCTTGCAACGCCTGAAGAAAGAAATCCCAACAAAAAATTTGTCCATAATGCTGTTCTTCAAAAATTAGAAGAAAGCAGTTCGTTAAGCATTGCTTTGGAGAAAAGAAAAATCAATAACTGGGCAATGAATGATGATTATATTCTGATTTTGCTAAATGAAATCAAGCAGAGTGCTTTGTATTCAAACTATATGAAAACAAAGAAATCTTCTTTTCAGGAAGATAAAGATTTTGTCATTGAGATGTTTTCCGAATTAATTGCTCCGAATGAGAAGTTATATGATTATCTGGAAGACCATAAACTAACCTGGATTGATGATATTCCGCTGGTGAATACTCAAATTTTAAAAGAACTAAAGCAGGTTTCTGAAAAAGAAGATTTCAGAATAAGCAAATTATATAAAGATCAGGAAGACCAGGAATTTGTGAGTTCATTATTTAAAAAGACTGTTCTTAATGAATTAGAACTGGCAAAAGAATACATCGACAAAACGCCAAACTGGGATGCAGAAAGGATTGCCGAGCTGGATACAATCATTCTGAAAATGGCAATCTGTGAATTCTTGAAATTCCCATCCATTCCTGTAAAAGTTACCATCAACGAATATCTTGAAATTGCCAAGGAATATTCAACACCAAAAAGCAGTATATTCATCAACGGAATCTTAGATAATCTTATCAAGGAATTCCAAAACGAAAATAAAATCCAAAAAACCGGAAGAGGTTTAATTCAAAATTAAAATCAATAATTATTATGGGAAATATAAGTCAGTTTTTACCGTTTTTACTAATGTTTGTGGTTATCTATTTCTTTATGATCAGGCCACAGCAAAAGAAAATCAAACAGGAAAAAGAATTCGAAGCCGGTTTGAAAGTAGGCGATAAAATCATTACCAAAAGTGGTTTTCACGGCAAAATAGCTGAGTTAGCAGAAACAACAGTGGTAATCGAAACCATGTCGGGAAAGCTTAAAATTGAGCGTTCTGCTATTTCGTTGGAATTGACAGCAGCGTTAAATAAAAAGGCTTAATAAGTTACAGAGTAGCAAAGTTTCAAAGTTTTTT
>DBIH01000171.1 GCA_002296885.1 Flavobacterium sp. UBA807
AATTGGGCGCAATGAAATCATTGATTTACAGCTTTAAAGCAGACAATACTTATCTGGCAAACGGAACAATTTCAGGGAAATGGCAGTACAATGCTAAGAAAAAAAGTATTGAATTGCTTGTGAATGGTGTGATAAAATCGACGATTACTACTTTGCAAAACAAAAAGTTTATAATGGTTTTGGTGGCTGATAAATCGGCGCCAAAAGAAGTATCTTCACTCGAAATCCATTTCAAACCAAAAGCATAACTATGTCGATTGCTGCCAATCTTCATCAGATACAAACTACAATTCCGGAAAACGTGACACTTGTTGCCGTTTCCAAAACAAAACCTGTTTCCGATTTGATGCAGGCTTATCAAGCCGGTCAACGTATTTTTGGAGAGAATAAGATTCAGGAAATGACCAAAAAATGGGAACAAATGCCAAAGGATATTCAGTGGCACATGATTGGACATGTTCAAACCAATAAGGTAAAGTATATGGCCGAATATGTGAGTTTGATTCACGGTGTTGATAGTTTGAAATTGCTGCAGGAAATCAACAAACAAGCCACAAAACACAATCGAATTATTGATTGTTTACTACAGATTTACATTGCTGAAGAAGAATCGAAATTTGGTTTGGATGAAAGTGAATTGAATGAGATTCTTAATTCAACAGAATACAAATCATTGCAGAATATAAGAGTCGTTGGCTTAATGGGAATGGCAACATTCACCGAAAATAAAACACAAATCAGGAAAGAATTTCAGTATTTGAAATCGCTTTTTGACAAATACAAACAACCATCAACCAACAACCGACAACTAACAATCTTATCAATGGGAATGTCCGGCGATTATCAGCTTGCAATTGAATGCGGAAGCACGATGGTTCGGATTGGAAGTAGTATCTTTGGAGGAAGATAATTTGAAAATGTGTTAATTTGAAGATTTGAAAATGATTTTGATTTCCATCAACCGACAACCAAGAACCAGCAACTAATTTGTACGCAATACTCGACATAGAAACTACCGGTGGTCAATATAATGAAGAAGGCATTACTGAAATCGCCATCTACAAATTTGACGGACACGAAGTTCTTGATCAGTTCATCAGCCTTGTAAATCCTGAAAAACCCATTCAGCCTTTTGTGGTAAAACTTACCGGAATCAACAATGCCATGCTGCGATCGGCACCAAAATTCTATGAAGTTGCCAAACGTATTATAGAAATGACGCAGGATTGCATCATTGTGGCACATAACGCTTCCTTTGATTACCGTATTCTTAGAACCGAATTCAGCCGACTGGGTTATGATTATATCAGGCCAACACTTTGCACTGTTGAGTTGTCTCAAAAACTAATTCCCGGTCAGGTTTCTTATAGTTTGGGTAAACTGGTTCGCGCACTGGGAATTCCGGTAACCGATAGGCATCGCGCCAGCGGAGATGCGATGGCAACCGTTAAGCTGTTTAAGATGCTTCTGGATAAAGATGTTAAAAAAGAAATCTTAATCAGCCTGATAAAAGCCGAAATCAAGAAAGGCTTATCTCCAAAATTATTGGATATTGTAGAAAGCTTACCCTCACGAACCGGAATTTATTACATTCACAACGAAAAAGGTGATTTGATTTACATAGGCAAAAGCCGAAACATCAAGAAACGAATCAACCAACACTTTACAGGAACGTCCGGTAAAAGCAAAAAAATTCAGCGAGAAGTCTTTGCAGTTACCTACGAAGAAACCGGAAGCGAATTGATTGCGCTACTCAAAGAAAGCGAGGAAATTAAAATCAACAAACCGATTTACAACCGTTCGCAGCGCAAGACAATATTCAACTGGGCATTATATTCCGAAAAAGATGATAATGGTTATTTGAATTTAAAGATTCAAAAAGCCGATGGTCGCAAAAAGGAAATCACGTCGTTCACTTCTGTTCAGGAAGGTAAAAATGCATTGTTCAAGATTACGGAAAAATACAACCTTTGCCAGAAACTGAACGATTTATATGAAACCCAGAACGGTTGTTTTCAATACAAAATCAAGGAATGTAATGGAGCCTGCCTTGGCAAGGAATCACCCGAATTATACAACGAACGTGTTGAGGAATTTATGCAGGAAATGAAGTTTGAAAATGACAATATGGTAATTATCGACCGCGGCAGAACAGTTGACGAACGAAGTGCAGTGCTGATTGAAAACGGAATCTATAAAGGCTATTGCTTTTATGATTTGAATTACCAGATTAACAATATCGAAATCCTGAAAAACGTCATCATACCAATGCAGAATAACCGCGATACACGAACAATCATTCAGGGGTATTTGCGCAAAAACAAAGTATATAAAATTCTTAAATTTTAATTTAGGAGCTATTTCCCGCTTTCCGCGCTACACGGTAGCTTGCTTCAATCGGGGCTAAAAACATGAACTATTTAATCACGATTATCGGTCCGACAGCTATTGGGAAAACTTCCCTAAGCATTGCTTTGGCTCAACATTTTGGTTGCGATATCGTTTCGTGTGACAGCCGACAGTTTTTTAAGGAAATGCGCATTGGAACTGCTGTTCCGACTGAGGAGGAATTAGCTGCAGCGCCACATCATTTCATCCAGAACAAATCTATTTTTGAAAATTATACCGTAGGCGATTTTGAGAAAGAAGCGATTGTTAAACTTGATGAATTATTCCAAAAGAATAATATCCAGATTATGGTTGGCGGTTCAGGATTATATGTAGATGCCATCATAAAAGGTTTTGATGATTTTCCGGAAATCGACAACTCGATTAGAGAAAAAATAAATGCTGATTTTGAAGAACTTGGAATCGTTTACCTTCAGCAGCAGTTGAAAAATTTAGACGCCGATTTTTATCAAAAAATTGAAGAAGAAAACCCACAGACATTGCAAAATCCACAACGAATGAAACGCTTTGTTGAAGTGTGCCTCGGAACGGGAAAACCCTATTCCTCTTTTCTGAATCAGAAGAAAAACGAACGCAGCTTCACTCCTATTATCATTGGCCTGGAAGCCGAAAGAAAAATCATGTACGACAGAATCAATCAGCGTGTTGATAATATGATTAACGAGGGATTGGTAAAAGAAGCTGAAAGTTTGTCTCCAAATAAAGAATTGAATGCCTTGCAAACTGTGGGTTACAGGGAATT
>DBIH01000049.1 GCA_002296885.1 Flavobacterium sp. UBA807
TAGAAATGAATGAAGTCATTTCTATTATTCTTTTTAACAGAGTCAATATATTGTTGTGTGAAAACTTCAGCAGAAATATAAAGAACTGTTTTTTCAGGATATTTGTCTTTAATCTCAACACCAATCGCGTGGGCTAAGTGTGTTTTTCCCAGCCCGACACCACCAAAAATCAATAAAGGATTAAATGATGTTCCGCCTGGTTTGTTGGCAACTGCCATACCGGCAGAACGCGCAAGTCGGTTTGAATCTCCTTCAAGGAAATTATCAAAACTATAATTTGGATTAAGTTGCGACTCGATTTTTAGGTTTCTGATTCCCGGAATTACAAAAGGATTTTTTAATTCTGGGCTCAGATTTTTAAACGGAGCATCAACATCTTGTGATTTTATTGGGCTACGGTGAGCACTTGGCAATTGTTCCGTAAACGGTTGTTTGTTGCCATAAGTGTTCTCCATTTTGATTTTATAGAGTAACTTTGCGTTTTTACCAAGTTCTTTTGTTAATGCAACTTTTAGTAATTTCACATAGTGTTCTTCAAGCCATTCGTAGAAAAATTTGCTTGGAACTTGTATGTAAAGGGCATTATCAGTTAACTCGACTGATTTAATCGGTTCAAACCAAGTTTTAAAAGCTTGCTCCTGAATATTGTCTTTTATGAATTCAAGACAGTTTTCCCACACCGATTGCGCAGTTTTGCTCATATTTGGTTTAAAATTATAGTATTTACGTATTAGGTTTTAACTCTGTAAAAACAATGAATGTTTTTCGTTATTTTCGGGTCAACAAATATGTGAATAAAATTCGTTAAAAAAAATTAAAATCGTATTGATTTTTTAAAAAAAAAGTCGTAATACTAAATTTATTTTTAGATAAAAAGCAGAAAAATAAGATGAAAGAACATCAAATTAAGGTTAGGGTTCGTTACTCTGAAACCGATCAGATGAGTGTGGTTTATCACGGAAATTATGTGCCTTATTTTGAAATGGGACGCGTGGAATGGCTTAGAAATAAAGGGATTTCATATAAATCGCTTGAAGAAAGCGGAATTGCATTGCCAATAGTTTCGATGACTATAAATTACAAAAAACCAGCACGTTACGACGACTTACTTACAGTCATAACAAAGTTCAAACAACAATCCTCAGTGAAGGTCGAATTTGATTGTGAAATCCGCAATGAAAATGACGAGTTGTTAACAACTGCATATTTTCTGTTAGTTTTTGTAGATGTAAAACAAGGAAAAGCTATTCAGCCACCAAAATATCTTTTGGACATAATGAACAGTTAGATTTTTTTGATTTCAACTTCAAAAAGACTGGAAAAAATGTCGAAAATCGTATCGGCATTTTTTTTTCGCGTTGCAATTTCTATTATGCAACCTTCTTCTATCTTTTGAGAAATGATGCTGATGTTTCTTTCCTTAATAACACGCATCACTTTATTCATGTTTTTATAATCAAATGAAACGAGGAAATGAATGTCAATTGTTTTTTCAATTATTTCGGATTCCTCCAATGCCATTTGTGCAGCAGTTCTGTAAGCTGAAATCAATCCGCCGACACCCAGTTTTACACCTCCAAAAAACCGGACAACAACGACTAAAACATTGGTTAATCCGAAGGATTGTATTTGACCATATATTGGCATTCCTGCTGAGTTGCTCGGTTCGCCGTCGTCGTTGGCTCTAAATTGAATGGACTCTGTACCCAATTGGAAAGCATAACAAAAATGAACGGCACCAAAGTGTTGCTTTCGTAATTTTTCTAAATGTAATTTGATTTCTTCCTCGTTGATTACCGGAAAAGCATAACCAAAAAACTTACTGTTTTTTTCTTTGAAAAGAATTTCCGTTGATGGAGAAGCAATGGTTTTAAAAGTGTCTTTTATTTCCAAAACTATAATGGGAGATGTTTTTGTTCAAACAGATCTACAACGTCTTCTTTGCCAGGTTGTAGATTCCAAACATGAATTCCAAGGCTTTCTGCTGCGTCAGTATTTTCTTTTTTATCATCAACAAACAACGTTCGTTTTGGTGACAAGTCGTGCTTGCGGAGTATAGTATTAAAGATTTCTGCATCAGGTTTGCGCATTCCCATTTCATAAGAATAATAGACTTTTTCAAAACAACGATAAAAATCGGTATAAAAAGACATTCCGACTTTATGCTCAAAACGATTGATGTGAATCGAGTCTGTATTAGTTAACAAAAACAAGCGATATTTAGAGGAAAGCATCTGTAAAAACTCTAACCTTTCTAATGGGAAATCACCGATAACGGAATTCCATGCTTTTGTAATTTCCTGAATGCTTGCGTTGGGAATGTATTTCAGAAAAGCATTGATGAATTCCAATTCGCTGATTTTGCCTTTCTCGAACAAGTCGTTGTGAGCTAATAAATCTTCATTCGGACCATCCAATCCTAACTTTTTAAACTCTTCGACAGAATGATCTTTCCTAAGATTGATGAAAACATCTCCAAAATCGAAAATAATAGTGTTAATCATGGCTGAAATAAAGTTTAAGTTCGTCGTCCTTTATGCTTTTTGCCTGAAAATTTCCATTTAAAACGGGAGCTTTAATGCCATTTTTCAAAAGAATGTTTCCGGTAAAAACTCTAGCTTCATCCCAAAGATTATCATCAATAAAACTTTGAAGCGTGTGTCTTCCGCCTTCAATTATTATAGAATTGATGCCGTATTTATGTAAAATACGGGTGATGGTTTTGGTTAGCTGGATATCAAAGATAACATTTTCATAAATACAATTTTCACCAAATGTTAAATTTTCTTGCTCGGTTAATATAATCGTTTTTGTTTTTTGGTCTTTAACAAAGTATTCATTTGATATTTTTCCAGTTCTGTCTAAAATGACACGTATCGGATTTTGACCTGTCCAATCGCGGACGTCCAATTTTGGATTGTCTTCTAAAACCGTGTTGGTTCCTACTAAGATTGCCTGCTCTTCGCTTCTCCATTTGTGAACTAATTGCCTTGAAAATACATTGGAAATCCAAACAGGTTCTTTATTTTCTTTGCTCAAAGGTGCTATAAATCCATCCTTGCTTTCTGCCCACTTTAGTATAATATAAGGGCGGCTTTTTTGATGAAACGTAAAGAATCTTTTGTTCAGTTCATGACATTCTTTTTCCAAAACACCTATAGTTACGATAGCACCGCTTTCTTCAAGCCTTTTAATTCCGGAACCAGCAACTTTACTGTTGGGATCAATTGTTCCAACCACGACATTTGGAATTTTATGTTTGATGATTAAATCACAACAAGGTGGTGTTTTTCCAAAATGGCTACAGGGTTCCAACGAAACATAGATTGTCGCTTTTGATAATAACGATTTGTCTTTTACCGAATTTATAGCATTCACTTCGGCATGCGGTTCTCCCGATTTTCGGTGCCAGCCTTCACCGATTATTTTGTTATCATAAACAATAACGCTTCCAACCAAAGGATTCGGATAAGTTGTTCCAAGTCCATTTTTGGCTAATTCAATGCAGCGTTTTATATATTTTTGATGTATATTCACCTGACAAAAATAAGACATTACTTTTAGAATGAACAGAATCATAATAAGAGAAATCCAAAAGAATGACAATGAACAAATTGCTTTAGTGATAAGGGAAGTTTTTGTTTCAGATGATTACCCAAAAACAGGAACCGCTTTTGCCGACAAGCAACTCGATTTTATGTTTGAAACATATGATAGGCCACGAGCAGTTTATTTTGTGGTAGAAAACGACGGAAAAATAGTTGGCGGTGGCGGGATTTCACAACTGGATAATTCAACAGAAAACATTTGTGAATTGCAGAAAATGTATTTTCTTCAGGAAACGAGGGGTAAAGGTATCGGTTCTCAAATGATACAAAAATGTTTGGAAAAAGCCAGTGAATTTGGTTACGAAAAATGTTATCTCGAAACTCTGCCGGAAATGCTGACAGCACAACATTTATATAAAAAAGCCGGTTTTGAATATCTTTGTTCACCATTGGGAAATACCGGCCACAAAACCTGTCCGGTGTGGATGATAAAGAATTTATAGATGCAAATCAAAAACTATAGAGACATTTTCAAAAAGGAACTGCAGTCGATTTATGATGAGCAGGAAATTGATAGTTTTTTTTATATAGTATTGGAAAAACTTCATAATATGAAGCGAATTGATTTGGCTCTGAATCCAGAAATGGTGATTGACGGAATTCATTTAAAGCAGTGGAAAAGCATCGTTTCAGAGCTTAAATCCCAAAAACCTATCCAATATATATTAGGAGAAACAGAGTTTTGTGGTTTGCGATTTTTAGTAAATGAAAATACGTTAATTCCAAGACCAGAAACCGAAGAATTGGTTGAGTTGATTATTAAAGATGAGGGAAAAGGGAAAAGGGAAAAGGGAAAAGTCCAAATCCTCGATGTAGGAACAGGTTCTGGATGCATTGCGATTTCATTAGCCAAAAGCCTTTCAAATGCTAATCTTTCTGCGATTGATGTTTCTGAGAAAGCTTTGGCAACAGCCCAAAAAAATGCAGAGATTAACGAAGTGAATGTTACTTTTCTTCTGAAGAATATCCTGAAAACTGAAGATTTGCAAGGGCAATTTGATATTATTGTTTCCAATCCGCCGTATGTGAGAAATTTGGAAAAAACTGAAATCAAACCCAATGTTTTGGAATACGAACCGCACCTTGCGTTGTTTGTTGATGATACTGATGCGCTGCTTTTTTATCGAAAAATTGGAGAACTCGCTAAGAAAAATTTAAACCCAAATGGTAAATTGTATTTCGAAATCAATCAATATTTAGGCAAAGAAACAGTTCAGTTACTTGAAGATTTAGGATTTCAAAATGTCGAATTGAAAAAAGATATTTATGGCAATGACCGAATGATTTGCGCTTACTCGTAACGCAACGCTTCAATTGGGTCGAGGCGTGATGCTTTTATGGCAGGGTACAATCCGGAAACCAATGCAACGATAAAACTGGTTACAAAAGCCGCCATCATCGCTTTCCACGGAATTACAAAATCCCAGTCGGCTGCAGCGCAGATTCCGTAACCAATCAAGATTCCGAAAATAATTCCCAAAACACCACCCATTTGTCCAATAGTCAATGTTTCTATAAAAAACTGCCAGGCAATGGTTCTTTTTTTAGCGCCAAGCGCTTTGCGGACACCAATTTCCCGCGTTCTTTCAGTTACCGAAACAATCATGATATTCATCAGGGCGATAGAGGAACCCAAAACGGTGATGATTCCCATTATCCAGGCGGACCAGCCTAAAACACCAGTCAGTTCCGCTATTTTATGAAGCAAATCATCACTTCTTGAAATTCCGAAATTGTCTTCTTCAACCGGATTGAGTTTCCTGATTTGACGCATGGTGACAATCGCATTATCAATAGCGGCATCGAGCATTTCCGTTTTTTTAATCATGATGCTCAAGGAATAATTGATGTTAGGCTGTGAAAACATCGAACGCGCGAGCTGCAGCGGAATCAAAACACGTAGGTCACGGCTGTTTCCAAAACTTGAGCCCTGCTCTTTTAAGACGCCGATTACCTTGAATTTAGCGCCGCGAATCGCCAATGTTTTACCCAGTGGATTCACGTCTTTCAATAATCCTTTGGTAGCAAAATCAGAACCGACAACACAGGAATAAACATTGTTCGAAATATCGAAAGTGTTGAAATTACGGCCTTGAGTGATTTCCAAACCCGAATTAGTTACAAAGTATTCATCAACTCCGATAACAGAAATTTCAGGATCGGTTTTTTGGTTGTCATACTTCACTTCAGCTTTTGAAGTAGCAGTAAATGATAAAGAGGTCTGTGTTAATGGATACTTGTATTTTTCCTTAAAAGCTCTCGCTTCGGGATAGGATATAATCGGATTTACTTTTTCAACTTCATTGCCACCATGCTCTCTTAAGGTTTGCTGGTACTGATTGATGTTAAACGTATTCGAGCCCATTGAAGCAAAACTCGAAGTCAGATTGTAATCGATTGCGGTTACGACGGTCAGAATTCCCACCAATGCTGTGATTCCGATGGCGATAATGAGTACGGTTAAAATGGTACGGAGTAACTGCGTTCGAATAGAACCCAGCGCAATTTTTATGTTTTCCCTAAAGACTCCGATTTTTAACATATGGCAAATTTGACACTAAAATACAGTTTTTGTTACAAGAATATTTACATTCAGATATAAAATATTGATATTTGCCAAATGAATTTTAAATATCAAATATCAGATGTTAAATATTTAAAATTTTATATCTAAAATCTAATATCATAATGGCATCAAAACCAAGCATTCCAAAAGGCACAAGGGATTTTTCACCGGCTGAAGTTTCAAAGCGTAATTATATCATTTCGATCATGAGAAATCATTTCGAGAAGTTTGGTTATCAGCCTATTGAGACACCTTCGTTTGAAAACTCCGAAACCTTAATGGGAAAATATGGGGAAGAAGGTGACCGTTTGATTTTTAAGATTCTGAATTCGGGAGATTATTTGGACAAGGTTTCACCAGAAGAACTACAATCTGTTAATTATAAAAAATTGACAACCAAGATTTCTGAAAAAGCGTTGCGATACGACTTGACAGTTCCCTTTGCGCGTTATGTGGTGCAGAATCAGAACGATATTGTATTCCCGTTTAAGCGCTATCAAATCCAGCCGGTTTGGCGCGCGGATCGTCCACAAAAGGGAAGGTTCAGGGAATTTTATCAGTGTGATGCGGATGTAGTTGGTTCCAAATCGTTGTGGCAGGAAGTTGAATTAGTTCAACTTTATGATTCGGTTTTTGCCGATTTAGGGCTGAACGGTGTTACGATTAAAATCAATAACCGAAAAGTATTATCGGGAATAGCTGAGGTTATCGACGCATCGGATAAGCTGATTGACTTTAC
>DBIH01000088.1 GCA_002296885.1 Flavobacterium sp. UBA807
CAAATCGACAGAGGTTATGAGCGCATAGACGAAAGACTTCGCGCACTTGGTGCCAATATTGTCAGAGTATAATTTTATAAAATAAGATAGAAAAGGGGCGCAGTTTGTGCCTCTTTTTTATTTGCAGTTCGATGGAATTACGGCATCAATCTGTTTTTTTACAGCAACATAAGTTTCTGCTTTTTGTTCGCCAAGCAAACCTTTTACAAAAAAGATACAGGCATAACCTCTGCAGTTATCAATTAGTGGCCAGGTTCCGAATAAGCCCGGACAGGTTAAAACTGTAGGTTTTCCGGAATTATCAGCTTCCTGAACCCAGCTTCCCAAAGCATAATTGTATCCTTCGGCAACTTTTGGAGCATATTTTATTCTGTCGAGAGCTGTTTGTGTTTGTTCCATTGATGCAACCGCTTTTTCGGAAAGGATTCTTTTGTTTTTGAATTCGCCTTTGTTCAAAAGCATAATTAGGAAATTCATATAGTCATCAGCAGTCGATATGGCACTTCCGGAGGGATTTGGAGCTTTCTCAGTATCGTCAAAACGGCTGTTGTTCATTTCAAGCGGTTTAAAAATGCGTTCCTTCATTAATGTGGAAAAATTCTTTTTCGTAATAACTTCTACAACACGTGCGGCGATGTTCAATCCAACATTTCCATAATAAAAGCCGGAGCCGCTGGCATAATCGAGTTTGCTTTTGTTGGCAAAATCATCAACTTCTTCTTCGAGTGTTTTGTATTTCTTTTTGGTAAGTTGTCTGAAAAGCCGAAAAGGTTCCTGATGGATTCCGGTTTGTTGTGATAAGCAATGCCTAATGGTAATGTCCTGTTTCCCATTAAAATTAAAGGCAGGAAGATATTTGCTAACTTTATCATCTAATGATAATTTCCCTTCATCGACGAAAGTCATCACAAGTGCAGCAGTCAGCCATTTGCTGCAGCTGGCAATCGGTTCCTGTGTTTTAGATGTAAAACTTCCAGTTTCTTTTTTGTAGATTATTTTTCCATCTTTATAGATTAAGACAACCAGATTTTTGCTCAAACTTCTTTTATTCTTTTCTATTTCAGCATCGACTTTACTAAAATTAATTTGTGCCGATACATAGTTTGCTGAAAAAATCAGGAAAAAATAAACGAGTTTAAGGTTTTTGGGAAACATGATTATTCTAAAATATTCAGGAATTTCAATCCAAAGATTACACCATCACCCTGATAACCGCTTTGATAAGCACGAACATAATCAACCCTGAAGAATCGGAATTTTCCAAAACCAAGATTATCCAAACCAACAGAGAATTCCTGATACGGTTTTCTGTCGGGAACAGCTAAGTTATGGAAGCCTAAAACTAATTGCGACTGTAGGTATTTCAGTAACGGAATCTTATTCATGAAATATCCTTTGTCATTATGCTCGATGTGTGTTTCGCTGTAACGGTCATTCGTACTGGCAGCATAATATGGTAATAAATTGAACACGTTTGTATAACTGTCAGACTGACCAATGTGCGTTTGGTTTCCATTAAAATGACGATAATCAACAAACGAGATATTATCGGCGTTGAAGAATTTTCCACCTTTGAAAACCATTTGCAAAGTCCCTTTATTACCTAAGGTCACATCATAGTTTATTTTTCCGGCAATAAAATCGTATTCGTAATTTTTATCGGTTGCTGCAAAAGCTTTTTCATAAGCCAAAGTTATCGAAGGATAGTCATCGTTTGGAATATTGTATTTTCCATCAGGTCTCGATAAATATTTCTGACCAAAATTGAAGCGCATCGAAACATTGGTCTTAACCAGATTGTGTTTGATTATGGCTGCCGAAGTTTCATCATTTGGCAAAAGCGGATTGTTGGAAGTATACAAATCATCGCTTTTGATAACAGAGTAATCAGTTGTGTTGTATAATGGCTTTCTTTCCGCATATTCAGCACTTAGATTCATATTGATTCCGTTTACAATTTCCCTTCCGAAGGAAGCACAAACAAAATTCTTTTCATACAATTTCATGTAATTGTTCTTGAAGAAAAGCGTGCTCACCGTGTTTACCATATTTGAAATAGGATTGCTGCCGTTGAACTGACTGACCACGCTTCCGCCATTGACATACAAAAGGCTATGGTTTGTGTTGTTGAACTTTTTCGCAAAGCTCGCTGTTCCTCTTATTTTTTCTTCTGAAAAGCCATAATCGAATTTGGCACCAATTCGGGTAAATGTCCGTTTATCATCATCATGTTTCGTGTAAGACAATCCCGCATTGATGCGCCAGCCCTGAACCGTGTTGAATGATGTTGACATCATTGGGCCATCATAATCGACAGACCATTTTTTAAACGAATTTTTATAGCTGTAACCACTCAAAATATCCATCAATTTGAATTTATTATGCTTCGAATCGATGGAATCAAGATATTTTTTAGATTTCTTTTTTGTCTGTAAAATGTCTTTCTTTAAATAATCAGTGGTTTCTTCATCCGTTAACGGTACCGGACGAATGGTGTTCCAAAAGGAATCTTCTTTTTTATTGGCGTTTTCCTGAAATGAAAGGATTTCGTTGGTGAATGTTCGTTTTCCAAATTCTTTTTCAAATTCAAAATTAGAATATACATAGGTAAACCTTCCGTTGACTTTGATGCCCAGCATTCCGGCGACAAAGTCGAGTGTTTGCGTGTTTTTTACCCAAATTTTATTCAGTGAATTGTAGCTGTAGCTTTGTTTTAAAATCAGTTTGTCAATAGCAGGTGTCTGCATCTGGTTTCCTTTGATAGATAAATCAGTGGCATAAACAGCGTAGGAGTCATCCACAATATAAATGTAACCTTCCATGACAGGTTCGGTATCGCGTCGCGGAATGACTTTTATTTTATTGATTTGTTGACGGTTTTCATTGAAGAATGAGCCTTCGAATTTGTATTTGTAGTAATTGAAAGCATTATCGGCAATAGGAGAAACCACATTGATTTGAAACGGAAGATAGTTCTCATAACAATCAAAATTCACCGAAGCCGCATCGTTAAAACTAAAACCGTTGTCGTTTCCGCT
>DBIH01000132.1 GCA_002296885.1 Flavobacterium sp. UBA807
CAAAGCAGAAGCGGCTAAATTTGGGGTAACATTTAAATAACATACCACTTCTAAAAAAAGAGTATATTTGAATTCCGTCTCGTTCGAACACGAGACGGGATTTTTTTATTTAAAAGACTTTTTTATGCCAATACTTCCTAAGGGTCACCCAAAATTACTCAACGCCTGGGCTTTCTATGATTGGGCAAATTCAGTTTATAGTTTGGTTATTGCTTCGGCAGTCTTTCCAATTTTTTACAATGCCTTGTTTCCTAAAGACAATCCGTATATAATGATTTGCGGGCATAATTTTAAGAACTCGGCATTGATCAGTTTTGTGACGGCTGCCGCTTTTTTATGTGTGGCTTTGTTTTCTCCTTTACTCTCAGGAATTGCCGATTATATGGGAAACAAAAAGATTTTCATGCGAGTATTCAATTACATTGGTGCTTTGTCGTGTATTGGTTTGTATTGGTTTGATTTGGATAATATTGGACTTGGGCTGACTTTTTATTTCTTTGGACTGATTGGTTTTTGGGGAAGTTTGGTTTTTTACAATTCCTATTTGCCCGATATCGCTTTTCCGGAACAACAGGATAAAGTCAGTGCCAAAGGTTATTCTTTAGGTTATATAGGAAGTGTTTTGTTGTTGATAATCAATTTGGCAATGATTATGAAGCCGACGCTTTTCCATATCTCAGGAACCCCGGGTGAAGCATCTATGAAGGCAATGCGTTATTCTTTCATGACAGTTGGGATTTGGTGGATTGTCTTTAGCAAGTACACTTATTTTTATCTGCCTAAAGGAAATTCAAATAATGAAAACGTAACTTTTTCAGTTATTTTCAATGGCTTTAGGGAATTGAAGAAAGTTTGGAAAATGCTCCAGAACGAAGTCCCTTTAAAAAGATACCTGGCAAGTTTTTTTGTCTTTAGTATGGCAGTACAAACAGTAATGCTTATTGCTACTTATTTTGGCTCTCAGGAAATTCAGTGGAGCAGCCCGGAAGAAAGCCAAATTGGTTTAATAACCTGTATTCTTTTAATACAACTTATTGCTATTGCAGGAGCGATGCTCACTTCAAAAGCATCATCAAAATATGGTAACATAAAGGTGTTAATAGTATTAAATGCTTTTTGGTTTTTTCTTTGTGCAGGGGCTTATTTTATGACAACTCCAATGCATTTTTATATCATGGCAAGTTTGG
This sequence comes from Flavobacterium sp. UBA807, assembly GCA_002296885.1. Taxonomy (GTDB): domain Bacteria; phylum Bacteroidota; class Bacteroidia; order Flavobacteriales; family Flavobacteriaceae; genus Flavobacterium. The sequence continues at coordinate 1,188 of DBIH01000132.1, forward strand.
TAGGATTAGTAATGGGCGGAATACAGTCGTTAGGAAGATCGACCTATTCTAAATTCTTACCGGAAACTGAAGACACAGCGTCTTTTTTCAGCTTTTACGATGTTTCTGAAAAAATAGGAATTGTAATCGGGATGATGGTTTATGGATTGATTGACCAAATTACGGGAAGTCCAAGATTTGCAATAGTATTTTTGGGAGTATTTTTCTTAGCCGGTTTGTTATTATTATTGAGAATTCCGAAAAAAGCATTGTCATAAATTCAAAAAAAATTATATTTGGTCTTTATTTAAAAAATCGTCATGAAAAACATAAAATTTTTAGCCGGAATATTTTTGATTCTGATTGCATTTACTTCCTGTGAAATTGAACCGATTGATGGTGCAATTAACCCGGACGATTTTCATGATCCTTCAAGCGACCCTGTAGTTTTTAAGGCCGATTTTAATGGAGAGACTTGGACAGGAACCACGGCTCAGGCATTGATTTCAGGTAATTTTATTTCTATAGGCGCAACTAAAGCAGACGGATCGACTTTTTCTTTTTTGGTTGAGGGAACTGCTGCAGGAACATATCCGGCAAACACAAATATTTTGGCTTATACACCTGCGGGTTCTGAATACGGCTACTGGTCAATAAATCCAAATAATGAAACAGAAAACACAGGTTCAATAACTATCACAAATATCGATACAGTTAACCACAGAATTTCAGGAACTTTTGAATATAAAGGTTATTGGTCTGATGATACAGCAACCGGAGTTCTTCCGGTTCAGTTTACGAATGGTGTTTTTACAAATCTTCCCTATATAACTCAGGCAGAAACAGGTAATAGTTTTTATGCAAAAGTTGGTGGAGTTGAGTTTGAAGATGTAGATCTTGCCGCAGTTACAACTGATATTTCAGGTCAGTCTTATATAAGCATTGGTGCACAAAATGCATCTACTGATTCTATGACAGTTTCAGTTAAAAGCAGTCTGGGAACCGGGACTTATAATATAACCGGTAATATCGCGACAGATCAGGTTCAGGCAATTTATAATCTCAGTGATACAGATTACCATGCAGTATCAGGAAGCATAACAATAACAAGTAAAACAGGAAGTCATATTAAAGGAACTTTCCATTTTGTGACTGATGGCACAACTCCATTTACAGTTACTGAAGGGGCTTTTGATATAGATTATTAATTAGAAAGTCACTAATTGAAATATAAATCCGCCATTTCGGCGGATTTTTTTTATGGCATAATACTTGACAGATATGTGCTTGTCGATGTATTAAGTGACTATATCGATTTTATTTGATTTCCAATGTAATACATCGATTTTAATTTATTTCTTTAAAAAGAAGTCCTACATTTGTTAAGCATTATTTATTTTTTTAATGTCACTTTGACTAAATCTATACCATATGTCAAACCGCAATATTATATCTTTTGACAATTTGTCACTGCAGGAATTCGATACAGAAACCGATTTAATACCCCTTTTAACACCCGAAGACGAAGAAGAGATGAACAACGAAGAACTACCAGGTTCTTTGCCAATTTTGCCTTTGCGTAATACGGTTTTGTTTCCGGGTGTGGTAATCCCTATTTCTGCCGGAAGGGATAAGTCTATTAAACTGATAAATGATGCTAATGCCGGAAACAAAATCATTGGTGTTGTAGCTCAAAAAAATGAAGAAGATGAAGATCCGACCAAGAATGATATCTATCCTATCGGAACAGTAGCGCAGATATTACGCGTACTGAAAATGCCTGATGGAAATATTACTGTTATCCTTCAGGGGAAAAAACGATTTGAAATTGATGCCGTTATTTCTGAAAAGCCATATCTGAAAGCAACCATCAAAGAAGTTGAGGAAAAACGGCCGGGAAAACATGACACCGAATTTAACGCTATCACTGATTCAATCAGAGAATTGGCAATCGAAATTATAAAGGAAAGTCCTAACATTCCAACCGAAGCAACTTTTGCTATAAAAAATATTGAAAGCCAATCTTTCTTAATCAATTTTGTTTCTTCAAATATGAACCTTACAGTTAAAGAAAAACAGGATTTATTAGCGGTTAATGTTTTAAAAGAAAGGGCTTTAGAAACTTTGCGTTATATGAATGTGGAGCTTCAGAAACTGGAATTAAAGAATGACATTCAGTCTAAAGTCCGTTTTGACCTCGATCAGCAACAACGAGAATATTTTCTTCACCAGCAAATGAAAACCATTCAGGAAGAATTGGGTGGTGTCTCCAATGAGCAGGAAATTGAAGAAATGCGAATGAAAGCCAAAACGAAATCCTGGGATGCCAAAACTGCCAAACATTTTGAGAAAGAAATTTCCAAAATGCAGCGCATGAATCCTCAGGCACCTGATTTTGGAATTCAAAGAAATTATTTAGAATTGTTTCTGGAATTACCATGGAATCATTACTCAAAGGATAATTTTGATTTAAAGCGCGCTCAAAAAATCATTGATCGTGACCATTTTGGTTTAGAAGATGTTAAGAAAAGAATCATCGAACATCTCGCAGTTTTAAAATTGCGAAATGATATGAAGTCTCCGATAATCTGTTTGACCGGACCTCCGGGTGTTGGTAAAACATCTATTGGAAAATCTATTGCGGAAGCTTTGGGCAGGGAATACGTTCGAATTTCGCTTGGTGGTTTGCGCGACGAAGCAGAAATCCGTGGACACAGAAAAACTTACATTGGTGCGATGCCGGGAAGAATCATCCAAAGTCTTAAAAAAGCAGGAACTTCCAATCCGGTTTTTGTTTTAGATGAAATTGATAAATTATCCAATTCGCATCAGGGAGATCCGTCATCGGCGTTGCTTGAAGTGCTTGACCCCGAACAAAACAGCGAATTCTATGATAACTTCCTTGAAATGGGGTATGATTTATCCAAAGTCATGTTTATTGCAACTTCCAATAACATGGGAAGCATTCAGCCTGCACTGAAAGACAGAATGGAAGTCATCAAAATGACCGGTTATACCATTGAAGAAAAAGTAGAAATTGCGCGTCAACATCTGTTTCCAAAACAATTGAAAGAACATGGTTTAAAAGCTAAAGATTTATCTATTGGCAAAAAGCAATTAGAGAAAATCGTTGAAGGCTATACACGTGAATCCGGAGTTAGAAGTTTGGAACAAAAGTTAGCTCAGATTATCCGAAATGCTGCAAAATCGGTAGCTTTGGAAGAAGAATATAATTTGAAAGTTACTGATGAGGATATTGTAAAAATCCTTGGAGCGCCTAAATTAGAACGCGATAAATCTGAAAATAATGATGTTGCCGGAGTAGTTACTGGTTTGGCCTGGACATCGGTTGGTGGTGATATTTTGTTTATTGAATCCCTGATTTCTGCAGGAAAAGGAAATTTAACCCTGACCGGAAATCTGGGAACAGTAATGAAAGAATCGGCGACTATTGCTTTAGAGTATATAAAAGCAAATGCGGAGATTTTTGGTATTGATTCGGAAATGATTTCAAAATACAATATTCACCTGCATGTTCCGGAAGGAGCAACGCCAAAAGACGGACCAAGTGCCGGAATCGCCATGCTGACTTCGTTAGTTTCTCTCCTTACGCAACGAAAGGTGAAGAAAAACTTAGCCATGACAGGCGAAATTACTTTGCGTGGAAAAGTATTGCCGGTTGGCGGAATAAAGGAAAAAATACTGGCCGCGAAAAGAGCCAATATCAAGGAAATCATTCTGTGTCATGAAAATAAAAGTGATATCGAGGAAATCAAAGCCGAATATATTGAAGGTTTGAAATTCCATTATGTAAAAGAAATGAGTGAGGTTATTGAAGCAGCGTTAATGAAAGACAAAGTAAAAAACGCAAAAAAGTTATAAAAAGACTTCTCAAAAAATAATTGAGGCATAAGTAAAACAACGCTTATGCCTTTTTCTTTGAACTTTTTTTCATACCATATAAAATAATATCTTCGCATTTCCGTTATAGTATATAGCATAAGTCACTTTTTGATGTTTAAAAAAACAATATGTATTGGATTTTGTCTTGCCAATTTGATCAGTTTTGGTCAGGTTGGAGGAAAATCAGTATATCAGTTTTTAAATTTGGTGACTTCTCCGCGACAGGCTGCTCTGGGTGGAAAAGTAATTACTTTTTACGATAGCGATGTCAATCAGGGACATTTTAATCCGGCGAATATAAACGCTGAAATGGATAATAAGCTGTCACTGAATTACGGAAATTTGTATGGAGAAGTTACCTATGGCACAGCGTCTTATGCCTATACATATGATCGACACGTTCAAACTTTTTTCGGAGGCGTGAATTATGTCAATTACGGAAAATTTGACGGTTATGATGAAAACGGAAACCAAACATCAAAATTTACCGGAAGTGAAATTGCATTGACTTTTGGCTATGCTTATAACATTCCGAATTCCGATTTTTATGTCGGTGCCAATGCTAAAGTGATTTCTTCTACATTGGAAAGTTATAATTCATTTGGCGCAGCCGTTGATCTCGGTGCGTTGTTTATCGATACGCGCAACGATGTAAACTGGGCATTATCAATCAGAAATATTGGAACACAAATCACAACCTATGCTGACACCCGTGAAAAATTGCCATTGGAAGTTTTGATCGGAGTTTCACAATTGATGGAAAACGTTCCGATTCGCTGGCATCTGACTTTAGAAAATATGCAGCAATGGCAGTTGGCATTCGCGAATCCAAACAGGGCGCAGGGAAATTTAGATGGAGGCTCAACACCCGAAAAAGTTTCAATTTTTGGAAATGCTTTACGTCACGTCATTGTTGGGCTCGAGTTGTTTCCTGAAAAATCTTTCAACCTGAGATTGGGATATAATTTCAGAAGAGCCGAAGAATTACGTATTTTAGAGCAGCGAAATTTCTCGGGACTATCAGTTGGTTTCGGATTGAAAATGAACAATTTAAAATTCAATTATTCCTATTCAGGATATACATTAGCCGCCAATACCAGTTTGTTTGGCCTGACTATAGATTTTGCAAATAACAGATATTAATAACATTAGCATTTTGAAAAAAATAACCATCGCCATCGACGGATTTTCCTCAACCGGAAAAAGTACATTAGCCAAACAATTAGCCAAACATCTGGGCTATGTATATGTTGATACCGGCGCGATGTATCGCGCGGTAACATTTTTTGCCATGCAGAATGGTTATATCAGCAAGGATTATTTCGATAAAGAAGCTCTAATCAATAGCTTGCCTTCTATAAAATTACATTTCGAATTCAATCCGGAATTAGGTTTTGGGGAAATGTTTCTGAATGATGTCAATGTAGAAAAGGAAATCCGCACACTTGAAGTTTCTAATCTGGTAAGTCTCGTCGCCGAAGTATCTGAGGTTAGGGCAAAGTTGGTAGAACAGCAGCAGCAAATGGGCAAAGGAAAAGGAATTGTAATGGATGGTCGCGATATTGGAACCGTTGTTTTTCCAAAAGCCGAACTCAAAGTTTTTATGACCGCAAGTTCAGAAACAAGAGCACAAAGACGTTTTGAAGAGCTCGAAGCAAAAGGGCAGAAGGTTTCTTTTGAAGAAGTGCTTAAAAATGTGGAAGACCGCGATTATATTGACACACATCGTGATGATTCCCCTTTGCGGAAAGCAGATGATGCAATAGAAATAGACAATTCTTATCTGACCAAAGACGAACAATTTGCAGCCGTTCTGGAAATGGTGGAAGATGTGACGAAATCGTTGTAAATATTTGTTTATCTCGATTTAAATAGTAGATTTACGTTCTATTTAAACTAAATCAAAACTATTTTTATGAGTATAAAATTCAGATTGACTTTAATGAGTTTTCTCCAATTCTTCGTTTGGGGAGCATGGTTGATAACCGTTGGTAATTACTGGTTTGGAACCAAGCAATGGAGCGGCGAACAATTCGGAGCCATTTTTTCTACCTTAGGATTATCTTCAATCGTAATGCCTGCCATTACCGGAATCATTGCCGACAAATGGATAAATGCAGAAAAACTTTACGGGATACTTCATATTCTGGGAGGTTTGATACTTTGCTATATTCCTCAGGTTGACAATCCCACAACTTTTTATTGGGTGATTTTTGCAGCAATGCTTTGTTATATGCCAACCATTTCGTTGTCGAATTCGGTGGCGTATAATATTTTAAAGATTAACGATTTTGACGTTGTAAAGGTGTTTCCACCCATCCGTGTTTGGGGA
>DBIH01000203.1 GCA_002296885.1 Flavobacterium sp. UBA807
ATATCTTCCTGAGTGCTGTTGGAAACCGATTTATAATATAACGCTGAAAAATGAAATCCCGAACCAAAAAGTTGGGAAAGAATAAATTGCAAGCTTAAGCACACCCCTAAAGTTCCTATTTGTGAAGGCAGGAAAAATAAAGCCGGAACTGATATGACTGCTAAAGATGTAATTCCCAGAATAATATACCCAATAATGAGCAGGACGTAATCTAACTTTATCAGTTTTAAATTAATCATTATTGTTTTTCAACGACTATAATTATCCATGGAAAAGGCCTAAAAACCTTGACTATCTTTCCATAAGGTTTTACCAATTTATTTAAGCTCCTGAAATTGAAATGATTGATATGCCCGGGTGTATTCCCGAAGTCTTTCAGGTATTGGAGCCGTGCCATGTTTGCCATTCTCCAGATTGGCTCATTTGGTACCGAAATGACAACATATTTAGAACTAATTCTAAACAACTCTTTTATGGCAGTTTCGGGCATTTCGAGATGTTCTAAAACCTCAAGCAAGAAAACCATGTTGAATTCATTATCTTTTCGGGTAAGTTCATAAACTGATTCCTGAATTACCTTAAAAGGAAAATCAAGTGAATTTATTTTTTCAACATATCGATTATCATATTCCGATGCTTCAAAAGCAGTGGTTATTTTCAACGAATCCAAAGTAGATTTTATGCGTAAAGAAGATTCAGCTGCTCCGCATCCTACTTCCAGCAATTTATCATTATCCTTAAGATAATTCTTCAGGATAAAATCAATTTTCTTATAAAAATTAGCATATAATTTTTTACTGATTGGATTTTGGGAATCATATTCCAACTTATTGTAATCCCACAATTCATCTTTTGACATTTCATCAAAACCAACAAACTTTTTATCCATAATGAGGTTTAATCTTATTAATTATTTTAATTGCATCTTTCCAATCCAATCTAATTGTATTACAATACCATTGTATTGATTCCCAACGCGGATAATTTTCTTCCTGAACCTTTTTAAGCGCTTCATCCCGAGTGATTTTCCCTTCTCTTATCTGATTACTCCTAAAAGTATCATTTTCAGTAAAGCCCGCAACCATATAATAGATATAATTGTAAAACGCTGCAGTTCCGTCACCAATTCTCCATGTTGATTTTGTATAAGGATCCAGTTCCCAGTTGTATTGACCCAAAATAGTATCCTCAACTGTTTTTTCATCCCATTCAATATAATCGAACAAGTTCAGGTAATCATGCTTTTGTCCGTAATAGGATAAAAATGCGGTAGCGGTATCTAATAAAGAAGTGTTGATATATTTTGGATTAGTAATAAACTGCGCTCCATAAAAGCCCATCATTTTTAGTTTGTTAAAACTCGAAACATTGTAAGCCATTGCTCCGTTTAAATCTTGTTTCGCTCCTGAAAATGCTGTCTTGAAGCCTGTTTTTTCTAAATGATTTTCTCCCATTATGGAAACTTTCAAATCATTTTGCTTCATTATCAGATGATTATAATAGAAATAATGTTTGTCACCAGCCATAAACAGTGGAATTGTTCCCAAATGTGGTTTATGCAGCCAGGCTTCAACATTGAGCCTGATAAAATTTCTTTTCTTCCTGATATCAGCAGAAACCAAAATATGCTCGATGCCTAATTTGGAGCACATTCTCGACTGATTTCTTCTTGATAAATCGGTTAACATTCCCCAGTCATAAGAGAATGCGATTGGGTTCATTCCCAATTCTTTCTTCACATAATGCATCACATAACTGCTGTCTCTTCCTCCGCTAAACGGAATAACGCAATCCGGTTTGTCATTTGTTGTCAATCTATAATTTGAAAGCAGACTAATCAATTCATCTTTCGATTTCATCTGTTTGGAAACATGATTATTGCAGTAGTTGCAAACTCCGTCTTGGTCGTATACAATATTGGGGAAAGTTTCTGGTAAGAGGCATTTAGTACATCTTTTCAGATTGTTTATAAGGTCGTTTCTTTTGCGATATTCTTTTTCAAATTCGATTGGAATACTTTCAAAATGGTATTCCATGCTTGTGTTTTTAAAAACCGGCTTATTTAAGTTTAACTTTATTTCGGCTATATTCTTTGTTGCACAGTTTTGTATATCCTGCTCATTTTTTTGTTCAAAAGCTACTAACCTTTTTTCAAGTTTATTGTTAACCGTCAAAATTGTGTTTGGTTTCAGGTGCTTTATCGCATTGCTGTCGAATCTTAAATTTTTAAATTTCTGAGCGATTTCATTCAGGATATGCCTTTCAGACGAAAAGATAAACATCGAATCATCTTCATTAAATAAATAATATAAAGACCCATTATTCGTAGCCAAAATCAATTCTTCTCTATCTTCGAAAAGCAATGCAATATTGGCAATCCCTTCTATTTGAGAGTACATTTTCTGAACAGAGGCAATTAGGCTTTTCTGTGTTTTCAGATTGTAATTAATTAATGTTGGAATCAATTCAGTATCCAATTCTGATTTTTTTGACTCACGTCCTACCAGATCCCAAAGCTCATTATCATTGACGATTATTCCATTATGGATTGCCAAAATACCGTTTTTTACAACGGGCTGATTGTTGTTGTTATCCTGTTCATACCCGTTGGTCACTAATCTTGAATGTCCGATGACCGTTTTAAAATTGGTTTCAATCGATTTGGAAACCTGAAGATTAAAGTCGGGCATCTTAATCAAATCAGTAGCCGGAATAGGAGCTTTCAAGTATTTAATTTCTGATTTTGTATTAATCGCAAGCCCGCAGGCTTCCTTTCCTCGTGATTCAGAAAGCTTCAAAAGGTCTTTAATCAATTGCAAATCAGAAGCTTTTATTTTTGAACAGCCCGAAAAACCGAAAATTCCGCACATAAATTTTATTTATAAAGTCTGTCGTTATCCTGGATGTCCATCCACATAGCAAAAAGGAAACTCTGAATACTGCTTATTCCCAAGAAGGTAAAGGCGAAAAGCGTTTCAAATGATAAATTTTTATCTAAAATCAATGCATTGCCAACTTTATATAAATAGGGAATCCAGATGGCTCCAAGCAAAAAGGAAAAATGATATAAGATAAACAACGGATGAAAATCCCTGAATAAGTATTTGAACCAAAGTCTTTTGAAAAACGATTTTATCAATAGGATGGAAACTGTTGGAATTACCTTAAAAATCTTCATTTTTGATTGCTCGCCAATGTCGTAAACCGGTTTTATCTCAACTTCTCTTAACGTGCAAAAGGCGATGTTAAGCTTTACCAGCATATCATTTGGATAACCATATTTCTTGTAAATATCATATAACCGGATAGCGTTCAATGCTTTATTTGAAATTGCGGTATAGCCGGTTTGTGTATCAGAAACATGCCAATAGCCACTGGCTAATTTTGTCAAAATTGACAAAATCGAGTTTCCAAAAAATCTAACCTTAGGAATAACTAATAGTGCACTTCTGTGGATAAGCCGATTGCCTTTGGCGTAATCAATATTTTCAAAAATAATAGGTTCGCATAAACTCAATAATTCATCAGGATCCATTTGTCCGTCGCCATCCATAGTTGCCACGCAATCTATTCCGTGGTCTTTTGCCCATTTATATCCTGTAGCAATTCCGGAGCCTTTGCCCGCATTAGTCAGATGGCTAATCAATACAATTCTATCGCTATTGTTATCGTTATAAATTTCACGTGGCGTAAAATATTGTATTTCCTTTTTTTGAAGTTCCTGAACTATAATATTAGCTCTGTTGTAATTATTAGGCTTTATTTTATCGAGTATGTTATCAATCTGAATTGATTTATTTTCTATAGAATGTATATAATCCTTTACAATTGAAGCCGTGTTATCGGTAGATTTATCATCTATAACTATAATTCTATCCACAAAATCGGGCATTGTTTTAATGACCTGAATTATTTGTGTTTCTTCATTAAAACAAGGAACAACAACTGCAACAGTTTTATTGTTTATCATAAAATTATAATTTATTTAATAGCATATAGTCTATCCGCAATTCGTTTACAACATAAACAACCGATAAAATTAAGGCTAATTTTTCAAAATACTTTTCATTCACTTTTAATGAAGTGTAAAATAAATAAAATCCAATCCAACATGCTGGTAACAACACCAGCCAATATCTACTGAATCCGGTTCCTGCAAAAATCAATCCCAGCATAACCAAAAAGACTGCCAGTGCGACTGTTCTATATGCTCTGACTTTCCATTTGGTAAAAAATCCATAAGAAAAAATAAATATCAAACCCAGACTGACAATCCAATTTCTTAATCCGGTCATTGGCACAAAAAGTGAAATAAAAGCGGGAATCCCGTTAATTCTCATTGCTTCATCATGCTTAATAATTCCTAATCCACATTTAATATTGTAAAAAATGTCATTATCCTTGAATCTTTTAAAATAGCTTTGATCCAGATATACTTCATTTTCAACGGATAACACATACTTAAACCACAGAAGCAGTGGTACAAGGCAAATAAATGAAATTACTATTACTTTATAGATTGTTTTGTACTCACTTTGATTAAATAAACGTATCAGATATTCAAGGATATAAAACCCTGCAATCAGAAGAAAAACTCCATATAAATAACGGGTTATTATTAAGAAAAAAAGTGGGATTATGAAATATAAAATCTGTTTAGGTGATTCAATCCTGTCTATAACATAATACAAAAACATCCAAAAGAAACAAAACAGTATTGATTCGGGATATATGGCTGTACACCAGGTTACGATGACATTATTAGTGGCAGATAATAAAATAATCAACAGAGAGATATTTGTAGGAATGTTTATTTTCTTTAAAAATGAAAAGCAAAATTTCAACCCTATTACCATCAATAATAGATTAAAAATCCTGACAAATATAAATCCGATAGTTGGCATTGACTTAAAATAGAAAAGAGCAACCAAAAAAGGTAATGTCGGAGTAAAAGTTGACGGTTGACCAAAAAGTGAATATTGTCCTTTTGTCACAATGTTTTTCCCTATTTCTGCATATTGGATTTCATCTGAAGCTAATGGAAAAAACATCCCTCTTAAAGCAGAAACGAAAGAAATAACCAACAACGCATATATTAGGTTTTTTTGAGTAAGGATTTTTTTCATAAACTTATTGATTATCGTTTACAGTTTTTTGATAAAAGTCGGCATTTTGTTTGGCAACTACTTCAATACTAAACTTTTCTTCTACTTTCTTTCGTGCTCTTTCACCCATTTTTTTTCGGGCAATTGGATTGTCAAGTAACTCCAAAATTTTATTAGCATATTCTGAATGCGCCTTGGGATGAACCAAAAAACCATTAATTCCGTCATCTATAATTTCCGGTGCCCAACCAATATCAGACGCTACGATAGCTTTCTGCATCGCCATTGCCTCTAACCACGAAACCGGTAATGCTTCGGCAAAAGTCGGGAAAATACAAACCGATGCTGCACTAATGTATTCTTTTATTTTTTCATAGGGAACACTGCCGATGTAATCTACATTTTGCAAAGCGGTTTTGTCAAATAAAGATTGCATTATTTGCCATGTTGAAGTGTTGCCCGTTATAATGTCTGATGCATCTCGACCAATTAAAATCAGCCTTGCCTTATTGTTCCGTTTATGGACTTCATTAAAAATCAAAGGCAATTCCAAAAGCCCTTTTTTTCTAATTAAAGTTCCAAAATATAATAAGGTATTTTCCTCAACCTCGTTTTCTTCTTTTGTCGAAAATTTATTTAAGTCGATACCATTTGGTATCACAGTAAAATTTCGTTGCAATGAGAATAATTCATTGGTTAAATCTGCTGTATACTGACTAACCGAAATAAATGCGTTTGCTCTTTGAAGTGCTCTTTTTTCGCGAAGCTTATTGATGCTTTTAACCGGTCTTTTATCTAAATGGCAAAAATAAGTATCTGAGCCGTGTAGCTTTATGACAATTGGGCAATTTACAGAAATATTGGATGTAATTCCAGTCCAGTCAGGAGCTTCAACGATATCAATCTTATTTTCATTTACCAGCAAATTAATTCGTTTTTCAATCTTTTTTTGAGTTAAAAATCTTGATAATCCCTTTAATTTTACATTTTTGATTTTGTGAATGACAATTCCGTTTTCAGAAAATATTTCATCTTTTTCCTGTCCATAAATCAGTACTATAATCTGGTGCCCTTCGCCAAGCAATCCTTTACTTAAATTCATAATACTTGTCCCTATCCCAGCTGCAAAACCGGTTTTGGAATGAGGATATTCGGATGTAAGAAAAGCTATTTTCATTAAATCATTTTTTTATCCAGACGCAGGATATATTTCTACCATTCAGGCAATTTTTTGAAATAAATCCCTCTTCTTTTTCAGCATAGCTTTCAATTAAATCACTTTTTAAATAACCATAAAAACCATAAGATCTCATTTTGATTAATTCAAAATCTTGTAGTTGTTTTTTTAGGAAATTTAAAGAAATACCTTTATTTAAAGTATCGTTCTTCGTTTCGACATGTATATCAGTAATGCTCCAAATTTCATCAGCTGTCATTCTTTTTTTAATTGTTTTTTCAGCTAAAAGTTTATCATTTACCAAATCAATATAATCTTTTCGATTAATCAATCTTTTAATTGGCTTTAAAATTTTTTTAGGAAAATAGTCTGTCCATTTTTTCTTTATCGGCAGCAAGGAAATTTCTTTTTCATATTGAGCTTTACGATTTTTATATTCAATATCATTTAGGTAGTCTCCGTTAGGATCCTGAAGATGAATAAGTATTCCTTTATGTTCTAATACTTCTTCAACTTGTTTTAAAAAGGCTTCCAAATCCGGGATATGATGGAGTACTGAAGAAATAATTATTACATCAACCTTTTCGTTTAATTCTGAAAGATAGGAGTTAACGATTTTATATTTCTTATTCCATGTTTTTGCTTTTTCTTCTGCAAATTTTAACATGTTTGGCGATGTATCCAAAAGTGTAATTTGATCTATATGCTGCCCCAATCTTGAATTTAAGAGGATGTTTGAACTCAATCCGGTTCCACATCCAATATCCAACAAATGTAATTTACTACTTTTTATATCTTCGTATTCAAACAAATCATCAACTAATAAATTGATTTGTTGCTGAAGACTTCCCCACATATCAGCATGCATCCTATCATAATACTCCGCTTCAAAGTCATGGAATACAATATTTACTCTTTCCTGAAACTCTTGAACAGACAGTGGTGATTTTGTTTTTTTGAGCAAAGGGATTAAAGTATCGTATGACATTAAATTAATTTTATTAAATTTTTATTTCGCATTTTGTATGTAATAGGATGACAAATCCTTATCTAAAATTATAGACGTTGCCGGTAAAATAGTCTTTCCGTCGGCTATACTTTCCGTTACAACAGAATTTGCTCCTATGGTTACATTATTTCCTATAGTAATATTCCCAAAAACTCCGGCATTTGGGCCTATAAAAACATTATTCCCTATTGTTGGGACTCCCTTTTTTTTACCATAGTTACTTACTCCAATCGTCATCCCTTGTGAGATGTTACAGTTATCTCCAATGACTGTATCGCCATGAATGACAATGTTGCCAAAGTGTCCGATATAAAAACCTTTTCCTATTTGGGTTCTATATGATATATCGAACCCATATTTTACTTTCAAACGTCTTAACCACCAAAAGAAAAAATAAAATAACATTCTGTTTTTTCTTCTGTAATGTTGAGTCAAACGAAAAATAGTCATGAACTTCAAGCCAGGGTTGGGCTGAATATAAAAAACGGAAAACAGCCTACCGATTGATATTTTTTGAATACCACAGCGTTTGTAATCCGATAAAATAATTTCTTTTAACATTACTCTTTACAAATTTCATTTATGGCATTCCAAATCCTTTCGGACGCCATTTGAGGAGGATGCTGATTAATCTTTTCAAACCATTTTTGAGCACTTTCTACTACTTTAACAGAATCCTTGTCGAGCATTTTTTCAATTATGTGTTGCATCTCATTTGGGTTGTTTATCCAAAAAACTGCATCTTTTGATGGCATTGATCTAAAATGAACAAAGTTGTATATTTTTTTAACTGACCAATTAGGAAATTCAATATTTGGAATATCATAATTAATAAAGCCACAAGGTTTGTTAAAAGCAGCATAATCAAAAACCATTGATGAACCCAAATTTATGACTAATTCTGAATAAAAAATAGTATTCATCTGCAAAGTCAAATCTTCCTTAGTTGGTAGAATTGTTTGCCAGCCCTCGCCAATTTTCTTCCATTTAGGCTCGATACTTGTTATGATATTTTTATACCTTTCAAGTACTATATCAAATCGATCAGAAAAATCGACAGGGCATCTTCTGAAAATAATTCCCAAATTATTTCCTTTTACGTTTAATTTAGTTATTGCTTTGGCTAAATCCTCTAAATATACAGGGTCATTTGGCGAAGTAGTAATGTCATCACCCGAATAGCATATATATTTTTTATCGGCATCTAATTTATATTCCTTATAGAAAGTCTCTCTTGACACAATAATATCCTCTTTAAAATGAGTCTCAAACTGTGGTGTTCCAGTGATAATTATTTGGTTATCATTTATGTATGGATAGTAATATTGAAGCTCTGTTTTCATATGTTCGCTCCAGACAAAATAAAAATCGGTTTCCAAAATTTTTGTCCCCTTGGGTAAATTATCCCAAGAGAAAATAAATGTAGCTGTAGGAATTCCTAAATCCTGTGCCGCTAAAATTGGAGCGACAGCAAGCATAATTCTTTGATTTGTACAAAAAACCATTGCTGGCTTTTCATTTTCAAATATTTCTAAACTGTCAAAATATAGTTTTGTTTTTCGTTCCTTTTCTGAAATTGTTTTCCTGATTCTTTTTAATCCTTTTGCTGAATTATTAAAGGCAATTATAGATTTTATTGCGATTGTTTTGAAGGATGTTTTTAAATCTTTAAAAGAAAATGGAAATCGATAAGAATCATAAACTTTATCTCCCGATTTTTTTATGTTTTGCGATAATTCGATATGTGTTTGTGCAACTTTTAAAAGAGCCGTTATAGGATGTGGCTTAGCCGATTTAACTTTAATCTCATTAATACCTAACTCGGCTAAATTAAACGGTGTATTGTTTAAAAAAGTAATTTCAAATCCTTTTTCAAGTCCAAGATTATGAAAGTTTGTAAAGGCAAAATTCCTTAAACCAACACCATCAGGTAGTAATATGAAAATCTTTTTTTTGTGCATTATTTATAAAAAGTTTTGATTGATGCCAATTGTCAATTCACCTGAATTGAAAAATTTGAAATTATAATTAGTCAATATATCATTGATATCACTTCTGCAATCAAACTCATCATGAATTTCAATAGCAATGCATTTTGTTTTTGCTAAGAATGAAACATCTGTATCAATCCCAGTAAAAACTTCTTTTTCAGAACCCTCAATGTCAATTTTGAGGATATCAATTTTTTCAAGTTTATGCTCCTTCATCAGATAAGGAATTGAAAAAGCTTTTAAATCTCCAGATTCTTTAGTTTCTTCGACACGAATCGACCAGTCTTTCTTGTCTCTAAAATCATTGACTAATTTTAGATTGGCATTTTTACTCCAAAGTCCGCCTTTAATTTTTACAACATTTTTAATACTGTTTGCTTTCAGATTATACTCCACACTTTCAAAATTAGAAGTGTCTGGTTCAATGGTAATAAAATTTGAGTTTGGAAAATGCCTTGATAAATAAACCGACGTCAGACCAATATTGCTCCCCGCATCAATGATATTAAGACATTGATCATTTGGAAAATGCTCCTGAAAAGTTTCTACAAGTGGCTGATATTCCTTGTATTGGTAAATCTGGGAAAAAACATTCAAATCACTTGACGGACGTTTTCTAAGTTTGATTACAGCTTTAAAATCGGGGTAATTTGAAACAAAATCTTTACTACTTTCTTTTTTTAAAGTCCCATTAAAAGTTATAAGATGAAAATAATATTCATTGATTTGCCTTTCCTTTTCATTAGTCTTTAAATGCAAAATCCGTTTTAAAAGGTACTTTAAAACTAAAATTTGATTAGAGAAATTTAATCTATGTAAATGTAATAGCTTTCGCATTAGTTAAATAATGTCCTAAAAATTTATATTCTTGAATTCCTTCTGATGATTAATTTCCCAGATTTGTTCTGAAAACAAAGAATTTAAAAACAATTTGGCACTTTCGCCTTTTCCAAAATCATTGACTACCTGAAACGTTTTATGACTATTAACAGATTCTAATGCTTTTAAGATATTTTCTTTTTGATAATCAACATTTATGATATCAGCATTTAGAGTACGATTCTGCTGACGTGTTCCAATATTGATGGTTGGAATGCCATAATATGGTGCCTCTCGAATCCCCGCACTGCTATTACCGATAATAAACTTGGCATTTTTGAGTAAAACTAAAAAATATTCAAACCGAAGCGATGGAAATATCCTGAACCTTGAGTTGTCTTTAATCTTTTGATACGCATCAATTATGTATTTGCTTCCTAAATCATTGTTAGGATAAATGACCACAAAATTTCCATTAGTTTTCAATAAACTCTCGACAAAATCTTCAGCATATTGATGCATTTGTTCCGCTTCGGTTGTTACCGGATGAAACATTACGATAGCATATTCATCAAAATCAATCTCATAATATTGTTTGACATTTTCAATCGTTGGCAGATTATTTGAGAACATAATATCGATATCGGGCGAACCAATAGTAAAAATTGAAGATTGCATTTCCCCCATTTGGAGTAATCTTTTTGCGGCTTCATCGTTGGAAACAAAGTGAATATGGCTCAGTTTGGTAACACTATGACGAATCAACTCATCAACAGTTCCCGATAATTCCCCGCCTTCAATATGCGCTACCAGGATATTATTAAGCGAACCTACAATAGCCCCTGCCAAAGTTTCTACCCTATCCCCATGAATAACAATCAAATCGGGTTGAACGATTTTACAATAAGCCGAGAAACCTTCAATCGTTTTAGCCAAAGTCAAATCCATTGTGGTTTCGTCTGTATGGTTTTCAAAAGCATAAACGTTTTTAAAATTACATCGTTCAATTTCGATAAGTGTATATCCGTATTCCTTTTGCAAATGCATTCCGGTAACAAAAACAAAAACTTCAAATTCCTGATTATTTTCGAGAATGGAAATCAATGATTTAATCTTGCCAAAATCGGCACGGGTTCCGGTTAGGAAAAGGATTTTCTTCATTTATATATGATTAATAAATAATTTGCAGACTGCTATTCTATTTGAATTTATAGATTAATTTAAATAGTTTTTTTACAATTCTTTTTTTCAACCTGAAGCTATAAGTCATTTCATCATTATTAGTATTAACTGTAAAATTTTGTTCCTTTTCTGTTGGTTTAGGCTGTAAAAGATTATTATTCTGAACATCAGTCATCCAGCTTTCTACTTTGTTTCCCATATGGAAAGCAAAATTATGATAAGTTGATAATCGCATTCCTCCTGAGACATCAATTGGTAAATCTAAGTATTTGTATTCGGAATTATTGCCAACCAAAATAAGCGATGGTTGCGTTGGAACAGTCGTGAATAGCAAGTCTCTTTTTATCGTTAAGATTTGATGAGAACTTCCCATGATTGCCTTTTGTCCTTTATACTCAATAACTGGCCATTTCAACTTTGAGTCCTCTTCTTTATGCCAATTAATGCTCAGCAAAAATCTATTATAGGAATCAAAATTCTCTTCGATGGGTTCATATCTGAAATTTACTTTTTTGAGTAAAATCTTTTCCATTGTTGAGAATGTTGCATATCTGTGTGATGCTCTTACCGAAATAGGCGAAACCGAACCAACATTTGGAATCGTATTAAATAACTTTTCTACATTTTCCTGCCAACCTTTTACAAATAAAATATCAATATCCGCCATGGTGATGAATTCTTCTCTTGCTGTTCGGGCTGCACCAATCAGTGCATCCATTTTTCCGATATTTTCTTTGTGATGAATGACGCAGTTTATTATACCATCGTCATACAATTGATTCAGATAATCGGTAACCATTTTACAGCTTCCATTATTGACAAGTGTAATTTCGCAATGGCTATTTTTGGTCGCAAAAGCCGAATTCACTGAGAGCTTCAGTACATCAAAAATATCGGCATAATATCCCTCAAGCTTTGGAATAAAAACACATATCACCACGCGGTGATTGGTTTTTAAATCGATTTTCTTTTCCTGCTTCTGAGGATTCATCCCAACTCTCATATCTTCTTACTTAAAATCACTGAAGTCTAATTGTTCATCATTTTCAATATCACGAATCGCTGTTTTTCCAAGAACATCATTAAAATGTTCAGCCAGAATCTTCCCGGTTCCCGGGCGTTTTACCCAGATGTTTTCTTTTGTCAACACATCACCTTTTTTAATTTTGGCAATCGAACAAACGGTTGCAAAAGCGAAATCGATGGTAACCTGTTCTTCTTTTGCAGGTTCTTTTCTTCCGCCACGCATTTGCCACATTTCATTGGAAGAAATTATCAATTCCGCACAGGCTTTCTCATCCATAGAACACACAATATCCGGGCCCGTTCGCTGCATATGATCGGTAAAATGGCGCTCCAAAATACTGCCGCCAAGTGCAACGGCACCAAGACAGGCATTGTTATTCAACGTATGGTCAGACAAGCCAAAAACCTTATCAGGAAAAGCTTCATGCAATTGCGTCATCGCACCAAAACGCACCAAATGAATTGGTGTTGGATACAAATTTGTCGTATGCAATAATGCCACCGGAATTTTGTGTTTATCAAAAATGGCAACGGCTTTCTGAACGCTTTCGATGGTGTTCATTCCCGTGCTTAAGATTACAGGTTTCCCAAAACTGCAAATGTGTTCGAGCAAAGGATAATTGTTACATTCACCTGAACCAATCTTGTAAGCCGGAATATCAAATTTTCTTAATCTTTCAGCAGCTGCCCGTGAGAAAGGTGTTGATATGAAAATCATTCCTTTGCTTTCTACATAATTCTTAAGTTCGAGTTCGTCAGCTTCATTCAAAGAACAACGCTCCATGATTTCATAAATGGAAACATCGGCATTTCCGGGAATCACCTTTTTGGCTGCACCGCTCATTTCATCTGAAACAATATGCGTTTGATGTTTTACAACCTCAACTCCGGCACGAAATGCAGCGTCAACCATTTCTTTGGCAACCGCAAGCGAACCTTCGTGATTGATGCCGATTTCGGCAATAACCAACGGCGGATAATCTAATCCAATTTTTCGATTTGCTATCTGGATAAAAGGATTGCTCATTTACTTTTTCTTTTTTGAATATTCATAAACCTGGTTCTTGGCAAACTTTTTTGTTGTAATGCGATTGTAAACCAGCAACGTATCATCTTCAACAAATTTCGGATTGCTGAAACTTTTTGCTGCATTAAAATGATTGTATTTAATCAGCGACATATCAGATATTGTGTTGAATAAATTGTCATTTGTTGTCAGCTTATTTATATTGTTCTTCAGACCTTCAATCTGCCCTGCATTTTCTTTTCCGTATTTATCGGTAAACATCACAAACATTGGCGTATTTATTTCGCCAAGATATACTTCTTCGGAACCATATCCAAATCTGTTTTTGGAAGAATCATCATCATATAATAAAGTTCCGTGATCGGCAGTGAAATATAATAACGAAGACTTATTCGTTTTCTTAATTTCGTCAAAAAGTTTTGAGATTATAAAGTCATGATACAAAATTAGGTTATCATAGTAATCGAGTTCCTTTTCTTCGGTTGCATTTAAATTCTGAAGTTGTTTGTAGTGCAATGTTTTAAAACTTTCAGGGATTTTTCCATGACCTCCTAACAGATTTATGACAATTAATTTCTTGCTGTTATTACGATCATTTATAATCTTATTTGCCTGATTAATGACGATATCATCAACAGTATTATCATTAATATTGTTGATTAAAGTATCTGGTTCATTTTCATT
>DBIH01000026.1 GCA_002296885.1 Flavobacterium sp. UBA807
TAAAATCGGTTACTTTATTCAAACCAAGCATTACTTTCGTGGCATAATTTACATACGGTTCGCCATAGGCTTTAGCAATAAAAGGTACCGTTCGCGATGCTCTCGGATTGGCTTCAATGATATAAACAATGTCGTCTTTTATCGCAAACTGAATGTTGATTAAACCAACAGTTCGCAGTGCCAAAGCTATTTTTTTAGTATGATCCTTAATTTGCTGCATCACAAACTCACCCAAATTAAACGGTGGCAAAGTCGCGTTACTGTCACCCGAATGGATTCCGCAAGGCTCAATATGCTCCATGATTCCAATGATGTAAACATTTTCACCATCGCAAATCGCGTCTGCTTCGGCTTCAATCGCGCCATCTAAATAATTATCCAGAAGCAGTTTGTTCCCCGGAATATTCTTCAGCAAATCAATAACATGTTCTTCCAATTCCTGTTTGTTGATGACGATTTTCATTCCTTGTCCACCCAATACATACGACGGACGAACCAGTAATGGAAAGTCCAGAACATCCGCCAACTTTGATGCCTGCTCTGCATTTTCGGCTACGCCAAATTTTGGAAACGGAATCTTTAACTCCTCTAACAATTCTGAAAACCTTCCACGGTCTTCGGCCAAATCTAAAGCATCAAATGAAGTTCCGAGTATTTTGATATTGTATTTAGAAAGTTTTTCAGCCAATTTCAAAGCGGTTTGCCCGCCAAGCTGAACGATAACTCCTTCGGGTTTTTCGTGACGGATAATATCATAAATGTGTTCCCAAAATACGGGTTCAAAATAGAGTTTGTCTGCCGTATCAAAATCGGTGGAAACGGTTTCGGGATTACAATTAATCATGATGGTTTCGTAGCCTGCTTCTTTGGCAGCCAAAACTCCATGAACACAAGAATAATCAAACTCAATTCCCTGACCGATTCGGTTTGGACCCGAACCAAGAACAACCACTTTTTTTCTATTGGAAACGATACTTTCGTTGTGAACATATTGTTCTCCGTTGGCTGTTTGAATTTCGGCTTCAAAGGTGGAGTAATAATAAGGTGTTTGCGCCTTAAACTCGGCCGCACAAGTATCAACCAGTTTATACACACGCTTGATGTTCATCTCATCACGCAACTTGTATACCTGACTTTCCAGACATTTGAGCATGTGTGCAATCTGCCTGTCGCCATAGCCTTTTTGTTTTGCTTCAAGCAATAACTCTTTTGGAAGATTGGTAATATCGTATTTCGAAATTTCCTTTTCGATGTTATATAATTCCTCATATTGTTTTAGGAACCACATGTCAATCTTGGTGATTTCATGGATTCTGCTTAACGGAATTCCCATCACAATCGCATCATAGATTACGAAGACTCTATCCCAACTTGCATGAGTGAGCTTATCAATAATCTGCTCGTAGTTTTTATATCCTTTCCCGTCAGCACCCAAACCGTTTCGTTTGATTTCCAACGATTGTGTTGCTTTGTGTAAAGCTTCCTGAAAAGAACGTCCAATTCCCATTACCTCACCAACTGATTTCATTTGCAAGCCCAATGTTCTATCGGCTCCTTCAAATTTGTCGAAGTTCCAGCGTGGAATTTTTACGATTACATAATCTAAAGTGGGTTCGAATAAGGCCGATGTTGATTTGGTGATTTGATTTTGTAATTCATCCAAATGATAACCCAGAGCCAATTTTGAGGCAATCTTAGCAATCGGATATCCGGTTGCTTTTGATGCTAACGCAGACGAACGCGATACTCTTGGATTGATTTCAATGGCAACGATGTCTTCTTTTTCATCGGGTGAAACGGCGAACTGCACGTTACAACCTCCGGCAAAATTCCCAATAGAGCGCATCATCAGGATTGCCATATCACGCATCTTTTGAAAAGTGGTATCCGAAAGCGTCATTGCCGGTGCCACAGTTATTGAATCCCCGGTGTGGATTCCCATTGGGTCCATATTTTCGATAGAACAGATGATGACCACGTTATCATTTTTGTCCCTCAAAAGTTCCAACTCGTATTCCTTCCAGCCTAACAAAGCCTTATCAATCAGCACCTCATGGATGGGTGACATTTCTAAACCATAGGTTAGTTTTTCGTCAAATTCTTCTTTGCTGTGAACAAAAGCTGCTCCGGTTCCACCGAGCGTAAATGACGGACGGATTACCAATGGAAAACCGAATTCCTGTGCAATTTCTTTTCCCTGCAAAAACGAAGTTGCGGTTTTGGCAGGAGCTGTTGGCACGTTTATTCTTTCCAACAATTGTTTGAATTGTTCCCTGTCTTCGGTAATGTTGATGGCATTAATATCGACACCGATTAATCGCACCCCGAAATCTTCCCAAATTCCTTTTTCGTCAGCTTCTAAACATAGATTTAATGCTGTCTGTCCGCCCATAGTTGGAAGCACGGCATCAATCTGTGGATGTTCTTTTAGGATTTTGATGATGGATTTTGTGGTTAACGGTAATAGGTAAACATGATCGGCCATGCTTGGATCGGTCATGATGGTTGCCGGATTGGAATTGATGAGAATTACTTCGATTCCTTCTTCACGGATAGAGCGCGCCGATTGGGAACCGGCATAATCAAATTCGCAGGCCTGACCAATTACAATGGGGCCTGAACCAATGATTAAAACCGATTTGATGGAGTTGTCTTTTGGCATTGTAGTTAGATTTTAGACTTCTTAGAAAGTTAGATTTCTTAGATTTTGTTAGTTAGTTGTATGTGTTGTTTATGCTTTTGACTAGCCCCGATGGCAGTGGAAATCCTTTTTATTTGTCATGCTGAGCCGTCGAAGCATAAAAATAAAAAGATTGGAACGAACAGCGGGAAATAGCTTCTAAAAATTATTAATATTTATGAACATGGTACAAAAAAAAGCCGCTACTAAAAAAGTAACGGCTTGATATTGATTAGAGACAATCATTATTTTTTGTGTCTTGGTTCACAAGAAACAGTCAATTTATGTCTTCCTTTAGCTCTACGACGCGCAAGGACTTTTCTTCCATTTGCAGAAGCCATTCTGTCCATAAATCCGTGTTTATTTCTTCTCTTTCTTTTCGATGGTTGAAACGTTCTTTTGCTCATTGCTTTATATCTTTAAAATCGTGTATTAATCTCTTTTATAGTGG
>DBIH01000016.1 GCA_002296885.1 Flavobacterium sp. UBA807
GCTTTGTACATACTTTCAGATTCATTGATGCTGTTTTTTAATTTAAATCCGTTAAAAAGTGGCATGTTGACGCTTACCTGTCCCAGCATCAATTGATCCACTTTTAATGGAGCCGAAGATCCCGAGCCACTTCCGCCGTCATTATTCGACTGAATGTGTGAATCGACATTTGCGCTTGACAAGCGTAAGTATTGTCCTGAAGCTTTTACATTTGGATATTGGTTATTTTTGGTAACATCTAATTCCAGTTTAGATGTTTCTACTTTAGCTCTGGCTAATGAAGCGGCATCACTATTGGTAACTGCCATTTCAACTGCTTCTTTCAAAGTCATCAGCTTTTTTTGCTGTGCCTGATTTTTGGTGAAAACCAAAAGCATAAAGGTGAGTAAAACGATTTTATTAATTTTCATAGACTAAGAGTGCTTTTATGGTTTTTTGTATGTGTTGCATTAGTGTTGTTGTAATGTAATTGTTGTATTCCTCTTCTGTTTTCAAATCGAAGATTTTCATGTATAACGGTTTGTTCATGTGGAATTGAAAATAAGTACCCATAATGATAGGAGGAAGAAGCGCAACATTAATATCCTTTTGGAATTCTCCATTATCCTGTCCTTCTTTGATAATGTTTTTGAAGGTTTCCAGATTGTTTTGCTTCATTTCGGTGAAGGCATCAAAGTTCATCTCTCTTTTTTTTGTCGAAAATTCAAAATGGATAATCTGGTAGATGCAACGGTTTTTGTTGATACGGTTGATGTATAGCTCAATCATTTTGTCAACTTTGGCAAAAGGAGGGATGTTTTCCTGATACAGACTTTCCAGTTGCAGACGCATATCAGCAATTCGATTAACTACTAAAGCCTCGAGCATTTTTTCTTTTGAGCCAAAATAATAGGATATCATGGCAACATTTACATTCGCTTTTTTGGCAATATCCCTAACCGAAGTCCCATCAAAACCTTCTTCTGCAAATAGCTGTTCGGCCACCTGTAGAATCTCTAATTGTTTTTCATTAAATTCAGTCATGATTTGTTTGTGTTTAAATCGGAGGCAAATTTAAACACTTGTTTAAATCAAACGTTTGTTTAATTTAATTTTAACACAAGATTAACGAAATTAACGCGATAGATAAATTCTATATTAAATATTTAAAAATTTAATTATCAATGTAATATATAAAACCATCTAAAGTATGTTTTGGATAAATGAAGAAATGTCTGAGATTGGGTTGTTAGCAATGAATTGTATAAAACTACTGCCAATAATGGCTCCTTTTTGATGTTTTGTAGCCTGCTGAAAAGTCAGTTTATTACTGATTCCGAAACCAATTATCTGCGGGTTTTTTAAATTCATTGCAGCAATTCTTTCAAAATATTTAAGCTGATTTTCGTCAAAACTTTCTCTGCTCCCTGTCACACTCGAACTGCTGACCATGTAGATAAATGCGTTAGAATTTTCGTCAATTAACCGTATTCTTTCTTCTGAAGTTTGTGGAGTAATCAGGAAAATCATGGCAATGTTGTAGTTTTCAAAGAGTGATTTGTATTCTGTTATGTAAATTTCAAGTGGTAAATCGGGAATTATCAAACCATCAATTCCAATTTCATTACATTTTCTTAGAAAGTCTTCGACCCCAAATTGTAGAATCGGATTGAAATAACCCATTATGATTAGCGGAATTTCGACTGTTTCGCGAATGTTTTTAATTTGATCAAACAGAATTTCGGTAGTCATTCCGTTTTTTAAAGCCTGAGTTGAACTCGCCTGAATAGTCGGTCCGTCAGCCAACGGATCGCTAAACGGTAAGCCGATTTCAATCATATCAACTCGATTTTCAGCTAAGGTTTCAATTAAACTTTTAGTGTCGTTTAAGTTTGGAAAGCCTGCTGAAAAATAAATAGATAGAATTTTTTTATCTTCTTTTAATTTGTTCTGAATCCTTTTCATTTTTATAGGTTAAAATAGTTGATGTAGGTATTCAAATCTTTATCGCCACGCCCTGACAAATTAATCACTACAACATCATTGTGACTAAATTTTTTTTGATCTAAAACCGCGAGCGCGTGTGCGCTTTCAATGGCAGGAATAATGCCTTCGATCTTGGCTAATGCAATTCCGGCTTTCATCGCATCATCATCAGTAATGGCAATGAATTCGGCTCTTTTAGTCTGAAACAAATGGGAATGCATTGGTCCGACGCCCGGATAATCCAAACCTGCTGAAATAGAGTAGGGCTCGGTAATTTGTCCATCTTTGGTCTGCATTAAAAGTGTTTTACTTCCATGAATGATTCCGATTTTACCAAGAATTGAAGTTGCGGCACTTTCTCCTGAATCAACGCCTTTTCCGGCAGCTTCAACAGCAATAAGTTTTACGTTTTCTTCATCCAGAAAATGATAAAAAGCACCGGCAGCATTACTTCCGCCACCAACGCAGGCAATCACATAATCTGGGTTTTCTCTGTTTTCATGTTCTAAAAGTTGTTTCTTGATTTCTTCTGAAATCACACTCTGAAAACGCGCTACCATATCAGGATAAGGGTGGGGTCCTACGACGGAACCAATGATATAAAAAGTATCTGTTGAATTGTTAATCCAATCGCGAATCGCTTCATTGGTAGCATCTTTCAGGGTTTTTGAACCTGAAGTCGCCGGGCGGACTTCTGCTCCAAGCATTTTCATTCGGGCTACGTTTGGCGCCTGACGTTCAATGTCAACTTCACCCATATACACGATACATTGCAATCCCATTAATGCACAAACGGTTGCGGTTGCAACGCCGTGCTGTCCGGCTCCTGTTTCCGCAATGATTCGGGTTTTGCCCAATCTTTTAGCCAATAATATCTGTCCAATGGTATTGTTGATTTTGTGAGCGCCTGTATGACACAAATCCTCACGTTTCAAATAGATTTTGGTTTTAAATTGTTCCGAAAGTCGATTGGCAAAGTAAAGTGGCGTTGGTCTGCCGACATATTCTTTCAGAAGTGAATGAAACTCTTTCTGAAAAGAAGGTTCGGAAGTTATGGATAAATACTGCTGACGCAATTCTTCTACATTTGGAAACAGCATTTCCGGGATGAATGCACCGCCAAATTTGCCGTAAAATCCGTTTTCGTCTACATTGTAACTTGTTTGCATAGTTTATTCTTTAAAAGCGTTTATAAGCTGCTTAACTTTTTCTGTTGATTTTAATCCTGGTGAAACCTCCAATTTGCTATTGCAGTCAATGGCAATGCAGTTTTTGGCATATTCTTTTGTTAGGAATGATTTTACTTCTTCAATGTTTTCTGTACCAATTCCGCCGCTCAAAAAATAAGCTTTGTCAAGATTCTAGCTTTCTAAAACCGACCAGTCGGATGCAATTCCGTTGCCGCCATAATTGATTCCTTTGGTGTCAAAAAGAAAATAATTGCAATAATTATAATATTTATTTAAAATATTGAAATCAAATTGGTTATCAATACTAAATGCTTTTATCGCTTTAAATTTATTTTGCTGTAATAAATGACAAAATTCCGGGCTTTCATCTCCGTGTAATTGTATAAAATCCAATCCGTATTGTTTTGCTTTTTCCTGAATTTCTTCTATAGAAGCATTTACAAAAACACCTACTTTCTGAATTGATTTCGGCAAGTTTGGAATATCATTTTCAAAATTACGCGGAGATTTTTCATAGAAAATGAAACCCAAATAATCAGGATTCAAAGCAGCAATTTCGCTGATTTTCTCAGGGAATTTCATACCACATATTTTGATCTTAACTGCCATTATGTTTTTAATTGATTGATAAATTGTTTCAGGCTTTTTCCTGGATTATCCGTTTTCATAAAGTTTTCCCCAATCAAAAAGCCCTGAAAACCATGGCTTCTTAATAGTTTGATATCATCAGTTGAGGTTAAACCACTTTCGGAAATCTTAACAAAATCATTAGGAATATGATTTACTAAGTTGATACTGTTTTGTAAACTCACTTCAAAAGTTTTGAGGTTTCTGTTATTAACACCAATTAAATCAAGGCTTGGAATAATGCTTTTGTCCAATTCTTCCTGATTGTGAACTTCCAATAAAACTTCTAAAGCCAAGGATTGTGCAAACTCGGACAACTGTTTAATTCCATTTTGGGATAAAACTGCCGCAATCAAAAGGATTGCATCGGCTCCAAAAGCTTTGGCTTCAAGCAATTGATATTCATCAATAATGAATTCCTTTCGCAATAACGGAATCCCAACAGAAGCTTTTGCCAAAAGCAAATCTTCTAATGAACCACCAAAATGTTGCATATCAGTCAGAACAGATATCCCTGAAGCACCAGCATTTTCATAACCTTTCACCACTTCTTCAACCGAAAAACTATTATTGATTGTAGCTTTAGAAGGTGAGCGGCGCTTGTGTTCGGCGATGATTCCGAAAGGTGAATTGACAATTGACTTGCTCAAAGAAATCGTTTTTTTATTGAACAAATCAGCGTTTTCCAACTGTGCAATCGAAACCACACTTTTCTTTAAAGCGACTTCTTTCTTTTTATTAGCGATTATTTGATCTAAAATGGTCATGATTAGCTAATTTGCTGCAGTTTCTGTAATTTTTCAAGAGCTTTTCCTGATTGCAGGCTTTCTTTGGCTTTTGCAAATGCATCGATTACAGAAGAGTTTTCAACTGTTGCAATCGCCAATGCTGCGTTAGCACAAACTACATTCTGATGCGCTTCAGATCCTTTTCCGGAAATGATATTCATAAAAATTTGGGCTGATTCTTCAATGGTTGCGCCGCCTTTTATATCTTCGAAATATAATTTTGATAATTTATAATCATCTGCATTGATAATGCTTTCGGAGTTTTTGGTAATCATTTTAGCATCAGCAGTCAATGATATTTCATCGTAACCATCCAAAGCGTGGAGAATCGTATAATTCACATTAGTGTTTTGATACAGATACGCATACATTCGGGCAAGTTCCAGGCTGAAAACACCCACTAACTGATTCTTCGGAAAAGATGGATTTACCATTGGACCAAGCATATTGAAGAACGTTTTTACACCAAGTTCTTTTCTAATTGGACCAACATTCTTCATTGCGGGGTGGAATAGAGGTGCATGAAGTATAGCAATATTGGCTTCTTCAATACATTTGGAAAGAAAGTCTTTTTCATTGCTGAATTTTACTCCCAAAGTTTCCATGACATTACTCGAACCCGAAATTGAGGAAACCCCATAATTTCCATGTTTTGCCACGTGGATTCCGGTTCCGGCTACAATAAATGATGCCAGAGTGGAAATATTAAAAGTGTCTTTTCCATCGCCACCTGTTCCGCATAAATCAATAGTGTTGTATGCTGAAAAATCTACCGGAATGCACAGCTCCAGAAGCGCTTCACGGAAACCAGAAAGCTCGTCGATGGTGATATTCCGCATCATATAAACCGTTAGGAAAGAAGCAATCTGGCTTGGATTGTATTGCCCTGAGGAAATATTAACCAGAACTTCTTTGGCTTCTGCTTTGGATAGCGTTTCGTGATTTATTAATAGGTTTAAAATTGTTTTCATGAGTTTACCCAGTTTTCTAAAATTTGTTTGCCAAAAGGTGTTAAAACGCTTTCTGGATGGAATTGCACACCTTTCACATCAAAGGTTTTGTGGCGGAGCGACATGATTTCTCCATTCTCATCTGTAGAGGTGATTTCTAAAGCAGCAGGAAAACCATCGTTTGAAACAACCCAAGAATGATAACGCCCGACTTCAAAATCATTTGGCAAACCATTAAAAAGACTTTCATCTGCAACAGATTGCGTTACTTTTGTGGCAACACCATGATAGACTTTGTCAAGATTAATAAGGCTTCCGCCAAAAACTTCCCCGATTGCCTGCTGACCAAGGCAAACTCCAAGAATGCTTTTGCTTTCGGCATATTTTGAAATAGTGGCTTTTAACAAACCCGCTTCATCAGGAATTCCCGGACCTGGGGAAAGCAGGATTTTATCAAAAGTCTGCAATTCTTCCAGTTCAAATTCGTCGTTTCTGAACACAGTTACCTTGGCATTAAAATCTTCAAGATAATGAACCAAATTGTATGTGAAACTGTCGTAATTATCTATAACGGCTATTGTCTTCATAGTTATATTGTTTCTGCTAATTCTAAAGCTTTATTCAATGCTCCTAATTTATTATAAACTTCCTGCATTTCGTTTTCTTCCGATGAACTTTCTACGATTCCTGCGCCAGCCTGATAATGCAGTTTGTGATTTTTAGAAAGGAACGTCCGAATCATAATTGCATGATTGAAATTGCCTTCAAAATCCATAAAGCCAATAGCTCCGCCATAAAAGGTACGGTTGGTGTTTTCAATTTCTTCTATCAACTGCATCGCTTTATGTTTGGGCGCGCCGCTTAATGTACCAGCTGGAAAAGTATTGGCAACTAAATTCATCGAGCTTCCTGTGAGCTTTCCAGTGACTTTGGAAACCAAATGAATGACATGTGAAAAGAACTGTACTTCTTTGTATTTCTCGACTTTCACGTTAGTGCAATTTCTGCTTAAATCATTTCGGGCTAAGTCGACCAGCATGACGTGTTCGCTGTTTTCTTTAGCATCTTCAGATAATTTTTTAGCTAATTCGGCATCCTGCTCGTCATTTCCTGTGCGTTTAAACGTTCCGGCAATCGGATGGATTTCGGCATTTTTGTTAGAAATGACGAGCTGCGCTTCGGGCGAAGACCCAAAAATCTTAAAATTCCCATAATCAAAAAAGAACAAATAGGGTGAAGGATTGATGTTTCGCAAAGCTCTGTAAACATTGAATTCATCACCTTTAAAAGTCTGTGAAAAACGTCTCGACAAAACCAATTGAAACACATCACCGCGATGGCAGTGTTTTTTGGCAAGAGCCACATTTGATTTAAATTCGGCATCCGTGAGATTAGAAACCGAATTTCCTACTTTGGTAAAACTGTAGCTCGCAAAGGTTTTGGTTTGCAATAATTGTTCAATTTCCTTTATGTTATTGATGTTGTCAATGCTATGACAGAAAATATACGCTTCGTTTTTGAAATGATTTATTGCGATTATATTCTGGTAAACGGCATAATATAAATCGGGAATGGCTAAATCATCAGTTCTTTTTTGAATTGAAATCTTTTCAAAATACCGCACTGCATCATAGTTGATATAGCCAAACAAACCATTATTGATGAATTTGAAATTATTCTTTTCGGGCTTGAACTGCGAAGCAAAATCTTCAATCGCTTTTGGAATATTCACGGAAGTGGAAATCTCAATTTTCTCTGAAGCTCCGTCAGGAAAAGAACTCACAATCATGTTGTTTTCGATTTTTACCGAAGCAATAGGATTGCAGCAGATATACGAAAAGCTATTGTCTGCCGTATGATAGTCACTGCTTTCCAATAGAATACTATTGGGAAACTTGTCTCGAATCTTCAGGTAAATGCTTACCGGCGTGATGGTGTCGGCTAAAATTTGCTTGTATTGTGTATGTATTTGATATATTTTCATAATTACATTCTTGAATTTAGATGCTCAAATAAATCCAGCATAAAAAAAGGCTTGTCGTGAATGACAAGCCTTTATATTATTTGGATAAATGATACCAATAACGGACTACTTCACGACGTTTGACGTAAACTATTCCACCACCAGGTATTATTTAAAATGTTCATTGTTCTGATATTTATTT
>DBIH01000243.1 GCA_002296885.1 Flavobacterium sp. UBA807
TAGTACTTAAATTTAACAAAAAATTAACATTTATCGTTTATTTACTGAAATTTTAAATAAAAAAGCACCGTTTAGATTATAAACGGTGCTTTAATTTTTAGTCTTAAGCTTGTCTTAAAAAGTCAACAGCTTCCTGAGATTTAGAAAGTTCTGCATATTTTAATGCATTGTTTCCTTTTCCGTCTTGAACGCTTTTGTCTGCTCCGTTTTCCAGCAAAAATTTAATGATATCTACTTTATTGTAACGCGCTGCAAACATTAATGGGGTCAAACCATTTGAAGTTTCATTGACATCAGAGCCATATTCAATGAATTTTTTAACTGCTGCTAAATCACCTTTTATGATAGCAGCACACAAAGGTGTGTTGCCATAATTTACAATTTCAGTTGAAGTTGTAACGGTTGGAACATTTGATGCTAATGAAACATTAGCGAAAGCCACTAAGGCAAGACCTGTAAAAATGATTGTTTTTTTCATGATGATAAATGATTAAATTGTTATTGATTGTCGATAAGACGATATGAACCTAATTTTCGTTACATCAATTAGTTGCAAATAACATTTTTTTAACATTGGATATAAAAAAGCCACGCAAATGCGTGGCAAAAACACTTCTTGTTGTTAAGAGTTTACAATCTTAAAAACTCTAAAACATTTTTTTCTATTCGTTCGTTAATGTTTGAAATATCAGCTTTAATAAATTTTTCGCCTAATATATTTTCATATAATTCAATATATCGCTCAGAAACACTGCCGATATATTCATCTGACATATATGGGATTTGCTGCCCTTCTTTTCCCTGAAAACCCTTCTCAATAAGCCAACGTCTAACAAATTCTTTTGACAATTGTTTCTGTTCTTCTCCTTTATCCTGTCTTTCCTGATAACCATCGACGTAAAAATATCTTGAAGAATCCGGCGTGTGGATTTCGTCAATCAATACAATTTTTCCATCCTTAGTTTTACCGAATTCATATTTAGTATCCACCAAAATTAAACCTCTATTTGCTGCTATTTCAGTTCCACGCTGGTATAATGCTCTGGTATATTTTTCAAGAATTAAATAATCTTCTTCTGAAACTATATTACCTGCCAAAATAGCTTCACGGGATATATCTTCATCATGGGCTCCAAAATTGGCCTTAGTTGTTGGTGTAATTATCGGCTTTGGAAATTTATCATTTTCTATTAGACCTTCAGGCATTGTAACACCACAAAGCATTCTTTTGCCTAAAGCATATTCACGTGCCGCGTGTCCGGAAAGATATCCCCGTATCACCATTTCAACTTTAAAAGGCTCGCAAAGATGTCCAATTGCTACGTTTGCGTCAGGAGTTGCAATGAGCCAGTTTGGAACAATGTCCTGCGTAAATTGCATGAATTTTGTTGCGATTTGATTTAGAATTTGACCTTTATATGGAATCCCTTTGGGCAAAACGACATCAAAGGCTGAAAGTCTGTCAGTCGCAATCATTATCAGCAATTCGTCATTGATGTTGTAAACCTCCCGAACCTTACCTCTATAAACCGATTTTTGCCCAGGAAACTGGAAGTTTGTTGTAGTAATTGTATTCATTGTGTTGTGTAGTTGTGGATGCAAATATACTAATTCGAAATGGGGAATTTCAGTTTATTTTTGATTGGTTTAAATAAAAAACCCTGTCAAAATTAACAGGGTTTTTAAAATTAATTATTTCTCAATACTTACTTTTAAAAAACATGATCAGAACATTCCGCAAGACTGCGAATATTACCCCAAAAACAAACACAACAATAACAATCGCCAGGACGATTTCCCAAATAGGATGAATTGTAGTATTCCAACCCGGAATTAATGAGGTGAAAAAATCAATATTAAAATAAATCCACAACAGACTTATAAAAAATAAAAACCATATTATTGATCTGCCCTTTTTCATCTAGTAATCGTTATTCTCTATGCTTTTGTATGCGTCAATTACTTTTTTAACCAATCTGTGACGAACGATATCTTTATCATCAAGGTAAATGATTCCGATTCCGTCAATATCTTTCAAAACAAGAATTGCTTCTTTTAATCCGGAAATTGTTCTTCTTGGTAAATCAACCTGACCGGGATCACCCGTTATGATGAATTTTGCATTTTTACCCATACGAGTAAGGAACATTTTCATTTGTGAATGCGTGGTATTCTGGGCTTCATCCAAAATCACAAAAGCGTTATCCAACGTTCGCCCACGCATAAAAGCCAACGGTGCAATTTGGATTATCCCTTTCAGAATATAATCTTCCAAAGTTTGTGGCGGAATCATATCGCGCAATGCATCATATAATGGCTGCATATACGGATCGAGTTTTTCTTTCATATCACCCGGAAGGAATCCAAGGTTTTCACCTGCTTCTACAGCAGGACGTGTCAAAATGATTCTTTTTACTTGCTTTTCTTTTAAGGCTTTTACAGCCAACGCAACACCAGTATAAGTTTTTCCGGTTCCGGCCGGGCCTACGGCAAAAACCATATCGTTTTTATTTACATAATCAACCAGCTTTTGCTGATTAGGTGTCATCGCTTTGATAAGCTTTCCTCCTATTCCGTGCACCAAGATTTTATCACTATCAGGCATACGTTGCTCTTCCTGCGAATTGCTTTGTATAACTCTGTCAATAACGTTGTCATCAATATTGTTGTAACGCGTAAAATGCAACATTAGGCGGTTAAAACGGTTTTCGAACTCATCTAACTCTTCTTTCTCTCCGAAAGCTTTAAGGGTGGTGCCTCGGGCTACGATTTTGAGTTTAGGATAATACTTTTTGATTGTTTCAAGATGGGAGTCTTGAGCGCCCCAGAATTCTTTGGGAGCAATGTCGTGTAATTCAATGATACGTTCGTTCAAATGCAGTAGTATTAAATTAAAATAATTCGCTATATATTGTTAGCTTTGTACCCAAATTTAATCAAATAAAAGGATAGGTTTTACTATTTTTGGTCCCAGTTATAAACAAATCTATGTCAATAATTACCTTAACTACCGATTACGGATTAAAAGACCACTTTGTCGGCGCTTTGAAAGGTAAGATATTATTGGAGTTCCCCGAAGCAACCATTATCGATATTTCACATAATGTCGACCCGTTCAACGTTTCTCAAGCGGCTTATATCATAGGCGCGGCTTATAGTAGTTTTCCAAGAGGAACTGTGCATCTGATTGGTGTTGACATCGAAATTAATAAAGAAACTCCACAGCACATTGCTATGGAATGGAACGATCAGTACTTTGTTTGTGCTGATAATGGGATTTTGAGTATGCTCATTCAGAAGATTGTGCCTCAAAAAATCGTAGCAATCAACATACATGACCGATTGCCTAACGAAGCTACTGAATTGGATGTATTTATAAAAGTCGCCTGTCATCTTGCCAAAGGCGGATTACTGAATGTTATCGGAAAAGAAATTAAAGCTATTAAAGAAGTTACCGAATTACAGCCTATTGTCAATGAAAACCAAATTAAAGGTTATGTGATTTATACTGATCATCTGGGTAATGTCGTAACTAACATTTCCAAGAAATTGTTTTTGGAAGCAGGTAAAAACAGACCTTATGAAATCACATTCAAAAATAAAATCATCAAAACCATACTTCCAAAATATTCTGACATCGGAATTAGCGAGCAGTATCCGTTAAAGGATTATGAGGGACAAAAATTAGCGATATTCAACGAAGCCGGCTTTTTAGAGATTGCCATTTTCAGAAGCAATCCCGAAACTGTTGGTTCCGCCGCAAGTTTATTGGGCTTGAGTTACAGGGATGTCGTAACCATCGATTTTAGAAATCAATAAATAATAATTTCAGGATAATTGCGTTTATAAAATGTTTATTAGAATAGTAAAAATGAGTTTTCATGAGGAGCATATTCCAAAATTTTTGGAGAATTTTGACGTAATGAAAGAAAGAATACGCAGCGCCAAAGGCAATCGTTTCTTGGAATTATATCAGGACAAATACAATCCCTGCATATTTTTCACGTATAGCTTCTGGGAAACCGAAGATGATTTGGAAAATTACCGACGTTCCGAATTGTTTTATGATGTATGGACATTCACCAAAAAGCTATTCAATGAAAAACCTGAAGCTTGGAGCGTAGACAAGGTAACTTCGCTACCTTGAATTATGAATTATGAATTTTAAATTATGAATTAATTTAGTTGTCAGTTCAAACTTGTCTTAACCAACGACTAACAACTGACAACCGACAACCAAAAAATATGAAATCAATAGCATTACGTGAAATAAAATCCTTCTTCGGCTCGCCAATTGGCTACCTCGTGATTGGAATATTTCTATTGCTCAACGGTTTGTTCCTTTGGGTTTTTGATGGCGAATACAACATTTTACAAAGCGGTTTTGCCGATTTGAGTCCGTTTTTTACTTTGGCTCCTTGGATTTTGATTTTCCTGATTCCGGCAGTAACGATGCGAAGTTTTTCGGATGAGAAAAAACAGGGTACCATCGAGTTATTGTTAACCAAACCTTTGTCACTCTGGCAGATTGTAAACGGAAAATTCCTTGGTTCCTTTTTGCTGATTGTGATTGCTCTGATTCCAACATTAGTTTATGTTTACGTGATTAAAAGCCTGGACATGCCCGAAGGCAATATTGATATGGGAAGCACCATGGGTTCTTATTTTGGATTACTTTTTTTGGTTGCCGCCTATACTTCAATCGGAATTTTCACTTCGACCGTTTCAGAAAATCAGATTGTGGCATTTTTGCTTTCTGTGTTTTTATGTTTTTTGTTTTATTATGGGTTTGAAGGCATTTCAACCTATGCCAAAGGTTTCGAAGATGCCGTTGCCCGAATCGGAATGGATTACCATTTCAAAAGCATGTCACGTGGGGTTTTGGACACACGGGATATTTTATATTTCGTAAGCGTTGCCTTTTTGTTTTTGTCGTTCACTGTTTTTAAACTTAAATCCTTAAAATCATAATGAACGCTACAAAGAACAACTTCAAAAATATAGCATTCACTATTGGTTTTATAGTGATTCTAAACATTGCCGGGCATTTTGTTTTCAAGCGTTTTGACCTTACTGCCGACAAACGATACACTCTTTCGCAAACGTCATTGAATATTGTTAGTGAAGTCAAAGAACCATTATACATTGATGTTTTTCTCGAAGGCGATTTCCCGGGTGAATTCAAGAAACTGCAAACAGAAACCCAGCAATTACTGGAAGAATTCAAATCGCAGAATTCCAATATCATATTTCAATTTGTCAATCCGTTAGAAGACGAAGACAACAAGGATAAAACCATGCAGTCTTTTATGGAACGCGGCATGACACCTGTGAATGTTACCGTAAACGACAAAGGACAACAAACTCAGGAAGTAGTTTTCCCATGGGCAGTTGCAACCTGTGGCAACCGTTCTGTAAAAGTGCCGTTATTAAAAAACATGATGGGTGCTTCGACCGCACAAAAAGTTGTGAGTTCGGTACAGCATTTAGAGTATGCCTTCTCGAATGCCATCAATACGGTTTCAAAAGCGAAGCAAAAGAAAGTGGCCGTTATTCAAGGGAATGGCGAGTTGCATGATGTTTTAATGGCTGACTTTATTAAATCCGTTAAGGACAATTATTACATCGGACCATTCACACTGGATTCAGTTGCCAAGAGTCCAAATAATACATTAAAATATCTTAAAAAATATGATCTGGCAATCATTGCCAAACCAACGGAAGCATTTTCAGATGAAGAAAAACAAGTCTTAGACCAGTTTGTCATTAATGGAGGAAAAACAATCTGGCTGGTTGATCAGGTAAATATGGAAATGGACAGTTTGTACAATGATTCCGGAACTAATCTGGCTTTCCCAAGAGATTTGAACCTGAACGATATGTTTTTCAAATATGGAGTCAGAATCCGTCCTGATTTGATTTTTGATTTACAAAACACGCCTATTGCTTTAGCAACCGGTGAGCAGGGAAGCGCCACGCAATACACACAATATCCTTGGTTTTATTCACCAATGATCTATCCGTCACAAAAAACAAAAAATCCGATTGTGAGTAATCTTGATGGCATCAAGTTCCAATTTGCCAGCCCAATTGAAGTGTTGAAAAACGACATCAAAAAAACAGTTTTACTCGAATCTTCAAAATATTCAAGGTTAATTGGTACTCCGGCTGAAGTCAGTTTAAAAATAGTTTCTGAGCGCCCTGACCAAAAGGATTTTGTCGGCACCGGAAATTATCCTGTCACTGTTTCTCTTGAGGGGCAATTCCATTCGGTGTTTGAAAACAGAGTTTTACCATTCAAAGACCCGACTTTTAAAACCAAAGGAAAAGTCAGTAAAATGATTGTCATTTCTGATGGTGATGTTATCAAAAACCAATTGGATAAAAACATGCAGCCATTGGAATTAGGCTATGACAAATGGACGAATAATTTTTATGCCAACAAGGAATTTATGCTGAATTGCGTTAATTATCTGTTAGACGATAACGGACTTATCAACATCAGAAGCAAGGAAGTAGATTTACCTATTCTGGACAAGGAAAAAGTCTATGCTTCCTATACACAATCGCAAGTCATAACTGTTGCAGTGCCAATTGTTATACTCCTAATATTTGGCGTTGTGTTTACCATTTTGCGCAAGCGTAAATACAGCAAATAAGTGTTAATAAAAAACTTTTTGAAATCCCTTTGTTTAAGATATATTTGTAAAAAATAAATAAAATTCGAATGAAATTTATAGTATCGAGTTCATACTTACTAAAACAACTACAAGTATTAGGTAGTGTTATCAACAGTAGTAACACATTACCAATTTTAGATAACTTCTTGTTTGAGTTAGACCATAAAAATTTAAGCGTTTCCGCTTCCGATTTAGAGACAACTATGTCTGCTTCCTTAGAGATTGACTCCACAAGCAAAGGAAGTGTTGCTGTTCCTGCGAAATTGTTGTTAGACATCCTGAAAACATTTCCTGAGCAGCCATTGACTTTCACGGTTGAAGAAAACAGCACTATTGAAATCAGTTCAAATTCTGGAAAATATGCTATCGCTTATGCGCCTGGAGAAGAGTTCCCAAAATCGGTAGTCTTAGATAATCCGTCATCAACTGTAGTTAGTTCAGAAGTTTTGGCAACAGCTATTGGCAAAACAATATTTGCTGCCGGAAATGATGATTTACGTCCTGTGATGAGTGGTGTGTTTTTCCAATTCTCTCCTGAAGGTTTGATTTTCGTAGCTACTGATGCTCACAAATTAGTAAAATATGCCCGTACCGATGTGAAAGCTTCGGAAGTAGCAGATTTCATTATGCCTAAAAAACCTTTAAACATTTTGAAAAGTATCTTAGGAACTTCTGATGCTGATGTAACTATTGAATACAACGATTCTAATGCAACTTTTTCTTTTGACAGTTACGTTTTGACATGCCGCTTAATTGATGGAAAATATCCAAATTATGAAGCGGTTATTCCAAAAGAAAATCCAAACAAATTAATGATAAACCGGGTTTTATTGTTGAATTCTGTTCGACGTGTTGCGATTTTCTCTAACAAAACAACACATCAGATCCGTTTGAAAATTGCCGGTGCCGAATTGAATATTTCTGCTGAAGATATCGATTACTCAAACAAAGCGGAAGAGCGTTTGACTTGTGATTACCAAGGAGACGATATGCAAATTGGATTCAACTCACGTTTCCTTTCTGAAATGCTGACGAATCTGACTTCTGATGAAATCCAATTGGAAATGTCGATGCCAAACAGAGCCGGAATCTTAACCCCAATTGACGGTTTAGACGAAGGCGAAACCGTTACGATGCTTGTAATGCCGGTAATGCTTAACAATTAAAAAAATAAACTAACCTTTATACCTGAAAACCGTAATTTCTCATGAAGTTACGGTTTTTTTTATGCAGTTACTAAATAAACCATATCACTTATCATATAGTATAGCCTGCTTTTTATTTTTTTATATATTTGAAAAACTAACAAATAAAACTTAATTAAAAACATGAAAAAAAATGTACTTGCAGGATTATTATGCCTTGCCATCGGAATGACTGCTACTGCACAAAAACTAGATAAGTTTGGTGCTGATTTAGGAAAGAAATCATTAATGGGAAAAGAAATCAGAGTTCCTTATACTGATTTAACAAGCTACTTTGGATTCATTAAACCGGGTGGAAAACCAGACGAGGTAAAAGGCGGAAAAAAAATGTATTACATCTACGTTTGGATTCCGGTTGCTGCTCCTGAAGTTGGAATCAGAATGATTTCTCCGGTACCGGAAGGCATGACACCAACAGACAAAGATTATGTATCTGCAGATTTTAAAGCTAATTCAACAGACACGAAAAGTTATTTCGATACCTGGATAACTTTTGAAAGAGCTGAAGGAATTTTCAAAATCGAAGACGTTGCTGCTAAAGCTAAAACAGCAACCTGGACAAAAATTGAGACAAATGATGACTCAAGCGAAATGCCGGCTCAGCCATCGGGAAGCAAGTACAATTCATTAATGAGAATTACCAGCGATACTTCAAACCCAACAAAATCATTGGTAATGGGATTATACAGAATCGGTTTCACAACTTACAAAACAGGTGAAGTTCAAGGAAGCTTCTTAGCACAATTAGGTGCTCCGATAAAACTTCCGGGAGTTTCTGTTGCTGTAAAACCTGAAGATATCTTAGCTAACAAAAGATAGTTTCTTTTCAAAAAAAGCAAAAGCCCTCTCGTTCAATAACGAGAGGGCTTTTTTATTCGTGGATTGCCAGAACAGGAGTTTTCAAGTGTTGTGACATTTTTTGTGTTTTGGAAGTTGTGAAAAACTGAGTAAAGATATTTCTCTTATGTGTTCCCATCGCCAATAAATCAATATTTTGATTTACTATGAATTCTTCAATAGTTCCTTCTATATCTTCGCTTGGGATAATTAAGAATTCAAGATTGTTCTCATTCTCAAAATGCGATTCCCATTTGTGGATTATTTCTCCTTTTACATCAGAATGGGATGTTTTTACATAAAGGCATTTCACTTTGGCTTTCATTCTTTTGGCTATTATCAAAACTTCTATCAAAGCCTGGATATCTTTTTCTGTATAACAGGTAGTAAATCCGATTGTTTCAATTTTTTCAAATTTTGAATCGTGAGCTACACTTAAAACCGGAATGGAAAGATCTGCAATTACTGAAGCTGTATTCGTTCCAATAAAAGAATCAAACCAACCTGAAGCGCCATTTGTTCCCATGACTACAAAATCAATATCTTCATCTTGAACGACTTCTTTGATAGCAAAAATCAAATCACCATCCATCATGATGTGATTCATCACAATATCTTCGGCTTTATGTTCTTTAGCAATGATTCTGAGTTTCGAAATTTCGTCCTTAAAATGGTTTGAATTTGTCAGTTGAAGCGTGTCATAAATTTCGGCATAATTAAGAGGAACCGCCATCTGACTATCTATGATTGGCAATTCAAAAGTATGTAGCAAAACCAATTCTGCCTTAAATAATTTAGCCATTTCGACCGCATATACAAAAGCATTTTCCGAAGTTTCGGTGAAATCCAGTGGGACAAGAATCTTTTTCATGGCAGTTTTATTTTTAAAATTATAATATAAAGTTACACCCACATGAATACAACAAAATCTTAATTGTGATGTTATTAACTCTTGAGTTTTTATATGTAACTGTTGCCGAAAATCATGTAAACATCGCATCTTAAGTTTTATTACCTTTGCACACCTGAGACCTTTAGGTCGAATTGAACGAAGTTAAATTTTAGGAATGATTTCACAAGAAACTATTGTTGCTTTAGCCTCACCTTCAGGTGCTGGTGCGATTGCTGTTATCCGTATTTCGGGTAAAGATGCTCTGATTATTGCCGGGCAAATATTCCAATCAGTTTCAGGGAAATCTATTTCAAAACAAAAAACGCATACCATTCATCTTGGACATATTGTAGATGAAGGGAAAGTTTTTGACCAGGTTTTGTTATCCATTTTTAAAAATCCACATTCGTATACCGGAGAAGATGTTGTAGAAATTTCGTGCCACGGCTCAACCTATATTCAGCAACAGATTATTCAATTGTTAGTGCGAAAAGGCTGCCGAATGGCTCAGGCCGGAGAATTTACATTGAGAGCTTTCCTGAACGGAAAATTAGACTTATCACAAGCCGAAGCTGTTGCCGATTTGATTTCATCGGATAATGAAGCGAGCCATCAGATTGCGATGCAGCAAATGCGCGGCGGTTTCTCAAATGAGATTGCCAAATTGCGTGAAGAATTATTGAATTTTGCTTCGCTGATTGAACTCGAATTAGACTTTGCTGAAGAAGATGTAGAGTTTGCCGACAGAACGCAGTTTGAAGATTTACTCAACCGAATTGAGTTTGTTTTAAAAAGACTGATTGATTCCTTTGCAGTTGGAAACGTCATTAAAAATGGAATTCCGGTTGCTATTGTTGGCGAACCCAATGTTGGAAAATCAACTTTGCTGAATGCTTTGTTAAACGAAGAAAGAGCCATTGTTTCTGAAATTGCCGGAACCACACGTGACACCATCGAAGACGAATTGACCATCGGCGGTATTGGTTTCCGTTTCATTGATACCGCCGGAATCCGGGAGACAAAAGACGTGGTGGAAAGCATTGGTATCAAAAAGACATTCGAAAAAATTGAGCAGGCACAAGTAGTACTTTATTTGGTTGATGGTTCTCGGTTGTCGGTTGATGGTGCCATTGACGATTTAATGATTGCGATTAATAAGACCCAAAATCAATACCCTCAAAAACCATTGTTAATTATCATCAACAAAATAGATGTAATTTCAACTGAAACCATATCAATACTTCGCGAAAAACTGACAACCAACAACCATCAACCATCAACTACATATATTTCCGCCAAAGAAAAACAGGGAATTGAAGATTTGAAAAAGCAATTACTTTCATTCGTAAACACCGGCGCATTGCGCAACAATGAAACGATAGTAACCAACACACGCCATTATGATTCACTGTTAAAGGCTTTGGAAGAAATCCAGAAAGTGAAATTCGGATTGCAATCTAACTTATCTTCCGATTTGATGGCAATTGACATCAAACAGGCTTTATATTACTTCGGTGAAATCACCGGAGAAGTTACCAATGATGAACTTCTTGGTAATATTTTTGCTAATTTCTGTATCGGGAAATAGCACACCCAAATCATCAAAAATTAAAACATATTAAAACACAATAATCCCTTTTAAGTAAAGGGATTTATTGTTTTGCACAAAATCTAAACTCCGTGATGCTGCGTTATATTTTTCTATTTTTTGTACCATTTCTGTACCTCACAAACATATTTTTACTATTTTTGAAATGAAATGGCGAAATTATGTCCCTTATTTACTCTTAATTCTACTTATTTCACCTTATATCCTCTTAATACCACTAAATATGAGTTCAAATATTATAGTAAAAAGAATATGTGATTATTGTAAAAACACCTTTGATGCTAAAACAACAAAGACTAAATATTGTTCACATATCTGCAACAGCAGAGGTTATAAGTTAAATCAAAAATTGAAAAAAA
This sequence comes from Flavobacterium sp. UBA807, assembly GCA_002296885.1. Classification (GTDB taxonomy): domain Bacteria; phylum Bacteroidota; class Bacteroidia; order Flavobacteriales; family Flavobacteriaceae; genus Flavobacterium. The sequence goes on from DBIH01000243.1 coordinate 11,583, forward strand.
TTGAAACTAGCGATACAGAAACAAAATCAAAAGTTTCTAAATATGTTGTGGATGTAAATTCAAAAGATTTTTTAACCGTTAAAGAAGCATCTACATTACTGAATATGTCTTCCAAAACTATTTATAGATTAATCGAACAAAAGGACTTAAACGCATACAATTTTTCGGTTAGAAAAATACTTATCAGAAGAAAAGATATTGATGATTATTTTGAAAGGAATTTGATAAGTGATGATTATCTAAACCCCGAAAGAAAAAGCGCAATAAATTTGAAAAATTCCTACACTATTAATGAAGCCATCGAAAAATTTAATATTTCAAACGGTGCATTATATAATATTATCAAAAGGCACAACATCCCAAAAGAGAAACACGGAAAATATACATTAGTAAAAAAGGAAGATTTAAACAGAATTTTTCAATAACCAAATATGAGTAAAGTAACATTAAGAGAAAAAACATTGAATACTGGTAAAATAAGTCTTTATTTAGACTACTACCCTCCTATTATTAACCCTAAAAATGGAACAGAAACCCGTAGAGAATTTTTAAAATTATACCTGTTCAGCAATCCGAAAACAGCAGAAGAAAAAAAGCACAATAAAGAAAATCTTGACCTTGCAGAGATAATTAAATCTAAAAGAAATGTTCAACTTAAAAATAAAGAATTTGGCTTTAAAGACAATGTAGTATTGAATGTAAATTTTATAACGCTATACAAAAGCGTTGTTGATGATTATTTTAATAGTGGTAGTGAATCCAATTACAACTCTTGGAAAGCTTCATTAAATCATTTGGAAAATTTTAGTGGTGGCACAATATTATCAAATAATTTGACGCTCGATTATATTAAAAAATACAGAGCCTATCTTTTAAATGCAAAAAGTACAAGAAATTCAAAAATTGCCAAAGACCTCGCAAAAAATACTGCTTCTTCATACTTTAAAAATTTTATATCTGTCCTAAAGATTGCATATAAACAAAATTTGATTGAAAAGAATTTAGCCGAAGATGCTGAATACATTAAAGAAGAAGAAACCCATCGGGAGTATTTAACCGAAGAAGAAATCTCTTTACTATGGAAAACTGAAATTAAAATCGAGAAAGTAAAATATATGGCAATATTTTCTGCTTTGAGTGGTTTGCGTTTTGTAGATATAAACAATCTTTACTGGGAAAACATATTTAAAGACAAACATCAAGGATATTACATTTCATTAAGAGAGGAAAAGACAAAATCAATAAAAAATCATCCTATTTCTGATACTGCTTATAATATTCTGAAAACACAAAACACAAATACAGGACTGATATTTGGGGGTATTCAATATTCACAAATAACTAGACCTTTAAAAGATTGGATAACGAAGTCCGGCATTAAGAAGAAAATTTCATTTCATAATTTCCGACACAGTTACGCAACCCTACAACTTGCAAATGGAACAGACATATATACCGTATCAAAATTATTAGGTCATAAAAACGTTTCCACGACACAGATTTATACCAAAGTAATGGATAAAAACAAAATTGAAGCCGCAAATCGAATAAACATACAATTAGATGGAATATCTTAAAAATCATCAGGAAATAACAAATACAGAATTAAAAAAAATACTCGCCTTTACTATTACTTCTTTTAAATCGGATTATGAAGACGGAAGAACAGC
>DBIH01000134.1 GCA_002296885.1 Flavobacterium sp. UBA807
AAAGCGAAGCTGAAATTTTAGCTGTTAAAGATGAAAGAATCCAATATTTTTCAAAGAAAAATGAGGGTGTTGCCTTGGCAAGGAATTTTGGAATTTCGAAAGCTTCCTCTGATTTTATTTGTTTTCTGGATGCAGATGATTTTTGGTTTCCCAACTTCTTAGCAACCATGAATCAATATATCCGGAAGCTTCCTGAACAAAAAGTTTTTGCCTGTGCAATCGAAATCGAAACAAGCAATAAGACATTTCCGGCGCAGTATTCATTTGCTAAAAAAGGCGATTATGAAATTGTAAATTTCTTTGAAGCCAGTCAAAAAGAAGCGGTGTTATGGACATCTTCTGTCTGTATTCATAAGGATGTTTTTAAAAAATCGGGGGTTTTTGATGAACAGTTAAAAGTTTCTGAAGACACCGATTTATGGATTCGGATTGGATTGCATTATCAAGTAGTATTCATTTGGCAGATTTTGGCACGTTATGTTTTTGATGAAAAGAGCATTTCGAGAAGTGTGAATTATATTTTTGAAGATGCCTTTTTTGAAAAATATGCTTCAGAAGAAAAGCAAAATCCGGCATTGAAAAAGTATATGGATTTGAATCGGTTTTCGAGTGTCATAAAATATAATCTAAATGGAGATTTAAAATCGGGAGTCGATATTTATAACCAAATCGACTTAAAAAAACTGAGCAAAAAGAAAAGAATACTGCTTAATTTACCGCCAGTCATGCTGAAATTCCTTATTGGTTTTCAGAGATTTTTGGTAAATATTGGTTTAGGAAATTCGGTTTTTAGATAGTTTGAAATCTTCAAAACTTCTGATATAATCTTCCTCTTCAAAAACTTCAGAAGCCAGCACCAAACACACTGAGCCCGAAGAAAAGTTTTCCAGTTCGCGCCAAATGCCATTCGGAATCAACAAACCAACGTTAGGTTTATTCAGAGTAACCGTTTTCTGCGCGTTTCCATCATTCACAATCACATCAAAACTTCCGCTCAGCGCCACCAAAAGTTCCTTGCAGTCTTTATGCGAATGTCCACCACGCCTACCTCCACTCGGAATATCATACAGATAATAAACGCGTTTCATTTCAAACGGAATTGCATTTCCTTCAATCACTGAAAGGTTGCCACGCGTATCGTGAACCTTGGCAATATCAATTATCTGAACATCGTTTATGCTTGTCATTTTTCGGCTAATAATTGTTTCCATTGTTGGGCAATGTTTGTCAAAGATAAATTTTCTACGCTTTTTTGCGCATTATTTTTACAGGTTTGATACAAATTTTTATCTGAAACCATATCAATAATAGCTTTGGCTAAAGCGGTTTCATCATGATTTGGAACAAGCAATCCATTTTGTCTGTTTTGGATAATTTCCTTTGGCCCGGTTTCGCAATCAACCGAAATAACTGGTGTTGCGACCGCCAAAGACTCAATTAATGACATCGGAAAACCTTCAAAATTACTGGTCAAAATGGTATATCTTGCATGCTGGATGTAGGGTATAATATTTTTTTGGAAAGGCAAAAGCTGCACATGATTTTCCAAGTTCAATTGCTTTATTTTGGTTTGAATAAAATCCTTGCCTGAACCATCGCCGATGATGAGCAGTTTGGTCCCCGTTTCATAGACCTTAGAAATAGAAAATGATTTCAGCATCAAACTGAAATTCTTGATTTCTTCTTCCAGTCTTCCAAAAAACAAGAAGTAGCTTTCAGGCGCATCATTAGGCTTTTCTGCTACGTTATCAGGAAAAATTATTGGATTATAAATAGTTTTTGTATTTGTAAATTGATACTTGCTTTTCAGTTTTTCTTCAATTTCTGTCGAGACACAAACTAATTTAGTTGCTTTTGAAAAAATATATTTTGCCCAAAAGACTGAATTGGTTAGATACATTTTGAGATTTGAACTATGGAAAAAATAGTATTTCTTCCGATTGCCATAAATCCATTTCGTGAATAACTCTCTTGCAATAATTGGCCTTGAACGATTGTCAATTACCATTTCGATATTATTTTCAGAAAGGTATCGGGCAATGTATTTACCTTTTTTCACGGCGCGGAAAATGCCATTTTCATTAGCAAATAATTTTCCGAGATTGACTAAAGATCCTTTGTATTCATAATCAACATAATCAAGGATAATGATGTTATGAACTTCATAGCCCAAATCATGAAGCATGAAACTCAACAACCCTCCAAAACGCTCTGCGCCGCCAACTCCGAGCGATGCGGAAACTATAGCGATTTTGTTGTTGTTTTTCATTTCTTACTTATATTGCATCAAATATAGAAATAAATGAAGATTTTACTCATTGGAGAATACAGCCGATTGCATAATTCTTTGAAAGAAGGTTTGCAAAAGCTGGGTAACGAGGTAATCATTTTGGGTTTTAAAGATGGTTTCAAGGATTATCCAGTTGATTTTCCGTTGGAGAAAAAATGGGATTCAGGTTTCTTGAAAAAAATCAAATTGGCAATTCTTGCTGTTACAGGCTTTGATATTTCATCTTATCTTACATACCGCCAATTTTGGAAAAACAGACAGCATTTCAAAGACTTTGACATCGTTCAGTTGATTAATGAAAATAGTTTTTTCTGTAATTATCATTATGAGAAAAAGATTTTAAAATTCATTTTCAAACACAATAAAAAAGTGTTTTTGCTTTCATCTGGCGATGATTATAGTTATGTTACCTATAACTTTGCACATCCTGAAAATCCGTCAATAATTCAGCCTTATTTAGCTGGGAAAATTGATGATAAAAACTTTACAAATGTCTTAAAATTCAGAACCAAATCATTTAAAAAACTCCATGATTATGTCTTTCAAAATATTCAAGGTGTGATTGCGACCGATATTGATTATATGATTCCATTGCAAAATCATCCTAAGTATTTAGGATTGATTCCAAGCCCGATTAATATCGATAAGTTTCCAAAAAACGAATTGGAAATAAATGATAAAATTGTAATTTTTCATGGCATTAACAGAGAAAGTTATTTCAAAAAAGGGAATGATTTTTTTGAGAAAGCTTTGGAAATCATCAGAGTTAAATATCAAGACAAAGTCGATATAGAAATCGTAGAAAATGTTCCTTACAAACAATTCATTAATTTATATGACAAAGCTCATATAGTATTGGATCAATTATATGGACATGATCAGGGAAGCAATGCTTTAGAAGGAATGACAAAAGGAAAAGTCGTTTTTACTAATGCAAGCGAGCTTTTCGAAAAGCACTATAATCTTACTGAAAAAGCGGCTATAAATGGTTTGCCAGAAGTTGATTATTTAGTTGCACAACTTTCATTTCTAATTGAAAATCCGGCTGAAATAAAAGCTATTGGCAAACGTGCTAGAACTTTTATAGAAAAGGAACATGATTACTTAAAAATTGCTGAGAAATATCTCGAAGTTTGGAAAACTAACGCTTGAAAAACAATTTTCTGAACATAAATAAAATTAAGGTCAGGCAAATCAGATTGGCATAAAAATAAGCCTGCAATACACCTTCAACCGAAAATCTTTGCATCAGATAAACTGAAAGTAAAAAATAGGATAAGTTAAAGACAATTTCTCCAATAAAGTAGCGTTTCATCATTGTTTTCACCAAAATCTGAAAGCCAAAAGCCAAAGTTATAATTCGGATAAAATCTCCTGACAATTGCCAAATCAATAAGTCGTTGATTTCTGTAAAATCTTTTGTAAAAGCGATGTTAAGAATGATTCCCTTTGCAAAATAAATTACTATTAACATCAGCAAAAACAAGGGTACAAAGATTTTAAAATACGATTTCAATTCGGCTTTGAATTCTTCTTCTGTATGGATTGACGCCAGTTTAGGCATATAATATAATGACAATCCGGAGCTGAAAAACATCATGTAAAAACTTGACAATCTATTCACAGCATCCCAAATTCCGGCTTCGTGGATGGAAAAATTTTTTACGATAGAATTCCTGATAAAAAGCAGTGTTAACGGTACAATAACAGCACTCAGCAAAGCCATAACAGAAAACCTCTTAATAACATTGATATATTTCTTGCTTATTATTTTATGCAGATCAAATTTGAAGTGGTTAATGTCTTTTCTAACAAATAGGAAAGTAACAACAACCATCAAAAATTCGCCAATCGCAACCGATAAAAGTCCGCCTGAAATATTTTGTTTCCAAATCAAAAAAGCGGTCATAAAAAAGACAATGATATTCGAAATTATCTGAATAACTACGATGCTTTTATACTTTTCCAAACCATTGTAAATCGCCAGCCAAAAGGTATTGATTACCATAAATGGTAGCAGCAGTCCGAAAAACCGAAGCGGATTTGCGTAGTCATTTGTATAAAATAAAAAGCTCGAAATTGGCTGTGCAAAAATTAAAACCAGAATTGCCAGAATGCCCGAAATCAGTAAAAACAGCCAAAAAAAAGTAGAATAAATAATAGAAAGCTCCTTTTTATCATCTTTGTTTTCAACAAATAATTTGACAATAGAATTGCTGATGCCAAGCGTTGCAACCGATTTGAGCATGGTGCCAAAATTGCGAAAACTCCCCATCAAAGCCATTCCGGATGTGCCAAGGAAAATGGAAATGATTTTAGAAGAAATAATTCCCAAAACAAAACTCACCGCTACTGAAATAGAATTCAGTGACAAGACTTTTAGTAAGGTATTTTGTTTTAGGATTTTCAAATTAAAGATTTCGAATTATTCGTGCAGGATTTCCTGCTGCAATTACATTTTCAGGGATGCTTTTTGCCACAATCGAACCATTTCCAATAACCGAATTTTTGCCAATTGTTACTCCTTTTAAAATAGTTACATCATCGCCTAAAAACACATTTTCTTCAATTAACACATCTTTCGTTTTAATAGTATCACTATTTCTTTTGTCAGCCTCAAGATTGTGTCCGTCATTATCAATTATAGAACAGTTCACACCAATTAAAACATTATTTTGAATAGTTATTTTTGAAAAAGCTACCGCCGAAAAAGCATTATTTATCGACACATTATTGCCAATACTGATTTCACTTCCCAAATTCCGTGCTTCTAAATAAGTGTAATGCGAATAGAAATTTGGCGAAGCTATTACACCAATCTGAACATTTTTCCCAAATGAGATTTTCCCATTTCCTTTAAGTAAAAGTGGAGAATATAAGTTGGGTTTTCCTTTTACGTGTTTGCAATCTGAAAGTAGTTTGCACTTCCAAATCCGTAGCGTAACAAAAAAGAAGTTTCTCATGATGTTAGTGATATTAAATTAAAATAGTATCCAATAATTCAAACGCAGCCGTGTTTACTTCATAATAATCCTGAACCGTTGTTTTTGCTCCAAAACTTTCTTTCCAAAACAGTATTCCTTCATTGATTTTCTTTCCGTTTTCTTCATGTGACGGACCAAAATCAAAGAAGTTTTTATCCTTGAAAACATCGGTAATCAAATTATTGTAAAGGAAATCCAAACTTCCCAATTCATTCTTTTGGGCATTACCCGAAATATATTGCGGGTGCGCCACTTTATCAGTTATAAAAATAGTTGTTCCCGCAACAATCCTGTCTTTGTGATAGACATTAAAGTGTCGGATGTTTTTCGGGAATTTCTGTTGCAAACTAATTATTTCAGTTGTGGTATGAACTGGTTTTGAGCTGTGTTTTTTATTCAAATTTGGAATCAGGATTTCATTCCAGAATAATTCAAATTTCAATTCTTCCTTAATAACTAAACCGTTTTTTTCGCCCCGACGAATGCTTTCCTTTCTGGTTTTTGTAAATGAAAAAGGTTTTGTCAAATCGAGAACTGAAAGGCAATCACGTCTAATTAATCTGGCTTGTGTCAAAAATAATGTGTATTCGATTTCTTCTGAAAAAAACTGATTATAGATTCCCGGAATCAATTTTATCTGAAATAAGGAAATCCCATTTTGATGCAAAAACTTCAAAACCGATTTTACAATATCTAAAACTTCCCTCAATTTTATTTTAGCATCAAAAACAAACCCACCATAAGTCAAGCCCAGATGAGAGAAAACAGCTTCTCCTTCTCTATTCGCCGGAATTACTGAAATCAGTTTATCCTCATCAAAAACCAGCAAGGAAAAATCCTGAAACCGATCTTGATGGTATTCCATAAAATCGCGCTGAAAAAGAAATGTCGCATTTTTGGCATTGTCTATAAATGCATTCCAAATTGCAAAATCTTCCGAATTATAACGTCTGACTGTATAGTTTTTCACGGGTAATTTTTAGACATCGGAAAATTAAACATTTATTTTTAAAAAAGTCGTTCTCATTAAAAATTCGGTTTTCAGAAATAATTGTTTAACTTTAACTCTTTAACCGGTTTGCTTTGAAATTAAAACGTTACTTCCCTTTATTTATTGCTCTTTTTGGCTTCACCCATAAAAGTAATGGACAGGATGTGACATTGTACAACCAGTTCAATGGTCGTTATGATTTTACTTTCATTGGCAACACTATGAATTCGGCCGAAAACAATCCTTCTCCGTTTTATGTCACCGGTACTTCTTCTACGGCAACTCTTTCTATGGCTCCGTCTGATGTAATTGAAAAAGCCTATTTGTATTGGGCTGGTTCAGGTGATGGTGACTTTGAAGTCAATTTAAACTCAGATGCCATAACTCCCGACCGGACGTTCTCATTTGTTAAGGTATTTGATGGAGTACCATTTACCTATTTCAGTGCGTTTAAGGATGTCACATCTATTATTCAGGCAACAGGTAATGGTGATTACACACTTTCCAATCTGGATATTTCACCTTTTGAAGATTTACATTTTCAGAGAAAAACCAATTTTGCGGGTTGGGCAATTATAATTGTCTATAAAAATGATGCGTTACCGTTGAATCAGGTAAATGTTTATGATGGTTTGCAGGGTGTTCCTGATGAATTATCCATTACCTTAAACAGTTTAAATGTTATTGATAACAACAATTCGAAAGTTGGTTTTGTGGCGTGGGAAGGCGATTCTGCTTTAGCAACGGAAGAATTTACGATGAACGGAAATATATTAAGCAACACCTTAAATCCGCCAAATAATGTTTTCAATGGCACAAATACAATAACCGGAAGTTCAACTCTGTACAACATGGATTTGGATGTTTATGATATTGAAAACAACATTCATATTGGTGATACCAGTGCTGAAATTTCGCTTTCTTCTTCTCAGGATTTTGTGATGATTAATGCGGTTGTCACTAAACTCAACAGTCAATTGCCCGATGCGACCGTTTCAATTGATGCTATTGATCAGGAATGTGACTCAAGAAGTATTGTCGCACATTATACGGTTTACAATTTAAATTCTACAAACCCATTACCTGCATCAACTCCGGTTTCCATTTACATAAATGGTGTACTCTTTCAAACGATAACAACGCCTGTTGAAATTCCGATTGGAGGTTCAATCAGCGGGCAAATCACAATCGTTTTACCTGATTCGGTTACATCTGATTTTATGATAAAATTTGTAGCTGACGACAGAGGCGATGGAACCGGAATTGTAGCCGAACTGATTGAAGACAACAATGATTTTTCAGTTAATGGTTCGCTTTGGTTTTCCCCAACCTTTAATCCACTTGAAAATCTTTTGGCTTGCAACGAAGGTTTTACACGGGGCACTTTTGACTTTTCCTCTTATGAAGAATTGGTAAAAACAAACCCGACAGATGTGGTCCATTTTTATGAAACCTCTGAAGATGCCAATAACAATGTAAATTCAATATTGAATACCACATCCTACCAAGCAATAACAACACCAAAAGAAATATTTATCCGGATAAATAATGAACATTGCTTTAGTACAACGTCTTTTTTACTGACAACACATAATTGTCCGCCTACCATTTATAATTATGTTTCAGCAAACAATGACGCTACAAATGACAACTTTACAATAGCAGGTTTGCGCGATATTTTCCTTGATTTCAAACTCGAAATATACAGCCGCTGGGGAAGATTACTATGGACCGGAAATCAAAATACAGAAGATTGGGATGGTTTTGTAAAAGATGGATTCAGCATCAAAAATGCTCCGGACGGGACTTATTTTTACCTCCTCTTTTTGAATGATGCAGAATATCCTGAACCATTGCAAGGTTTTTTGTATCTAAATCACTAAAAAACACTGTATCTTTGACATGCCAATTAGTGCTATGAAACAAATCATTTCTTCCCAAAATCCGTATATAAAATCCCTAATACTATTGCAGGAAAAAGCAAAAGCCAGAAAACAATCCGGTACTTTTTTGATTGAAGGCATGCGCGAAATTGGGCTGGCTATCAAAGGAAAATACGAAATCGAAACAATATTATTCGTTCCCGAAATCATAGAAAATTTTCAAATCTCTAAATTTTCAAATTTTCAAATCATTGAGATTTCAAAAGAAGTCTATCAAAAGCTCGCTTACCGCGATACAACTGAAGGGATTATTGCCGTTGCCAAAACTAAATCATTAGAGTTATCCGATTTAAAACTTCCTGAAAACCCTTTGATTCTGGTCATGGAAGCCATCGAAAAACCGGGAAATATAGGTGCTGTCCTTCGCACCTGTGATGCTGCAAAGGTTGATGCCGTAATCATTGCCAATCCAAAAACCGATTTATACAATCCGAATATTGTCCGTTCGAGTGTTGGCTGTCTGTTTACCACCCAAATTGCAACCGGAACATCCGAAGAAGTTATCGATTTTTTAATCAAAAATAAAATCAATTTCTACAGTGCAACACTGCAGAATTCAACCGCATACTACACCCAAAACTACACAAAACCTACAGCATTAGTCGTTGGCACAGAAGCCACCGGACTAACCCAACTCTGGCGCGAAAAAGCCACTCAAAACATCATCATTCCGATGCAGGGAGAAATTGACAGCATGAACGTTTCGGTTGCTGCTGCAATTCTGATTTTTGAGGCCAAGCGCCAAAGAGGATTTTAAAAATTACGAATTTGAAATTACGAATTATGACCCGAACAAATGTGAACTGGCGCAGCAATTTTAAACTGTTAATGCTGTTATTATTAACAGAGTTTACGATGTCAGCTCAAATCACAGAATCTGAAGTTGATGCTTTGGTTGATAGAACTTTGAAAACCTTTAATGTTCCCGGAATTGCAGTCGGAATTGTAAAAGACGGAAAACTGGTTTTGGCAAAAGGTTATGGTGTTACCAACATTAAAACCGGTCAGAAAGTGGATGCCAACACGCTTTTTGGAATTGCTTCTAACAGCAAATCATTTACTACGGCAGCTTTGGCAATTCTGGTTGATGAAGGCAAAATAAACTGGGATGATAAAGTCATTAAATATTTACCCGATTTCAAAATGTATAACGAATATGTAACCAAGGAATTTACCATCCGCGATTTGCTTACACATCGTAGCGGACTTGGACTTGGAGCCGGTGATTTGATGATTTGGCCCGACGGGCATGATTTTACCCCAAAAGATATTGTGAGAAACATTCAATATCTAAAGCCTGTTTCAGATTTCAGAACTAAATACGATTATGACAATTTACTGTATGTAATTGCTGGCGAAGTAATCGAAAAAATTTCAGGAAAATCGTGGTGCGAATTCGTAGAAAACCGAATCATGCAGCCCATAGGAATGAATAATAGTGCCTGTTCCTGGTCACGTTTAAAAGACACAACAAATACTATAGTTCCGCATGTTCCGACAAACGGAAAACTGGAAGTGATTCCGCGTTATACCAATCATATTTTTGATGCTGCTGCCGGAATTTATTCTTCGGTAAACGATTTAAGCAAATGGCTGATTCTTCAGATGAATGAAGGAAAATATGACTCGGATAAGCAATTATTCAGCAAAAAACAACACGATGAAATGTGGAAACCGCAAACGATAATGCCGCTACCTAATGCTGCACCTTACAAAACATTATTCAGAGATTACGCTTTAGGCTGGCGTGTTGAAGATGTTAACGGACATTTACAGGTTTCCCATTCCGGCGCTTTGGACGGCGTTTTTACGCTGACTCTTATGATTCCCGAAATAAATCTTGGAATTATTGTTTTGACCAATCAGCAATCGGGACCCGCATTTACAGCAATCTCCAATACTATTAAAGACAGTTATTTGGGACTCAAAAATCCTGATCATGTTCTGGCGTTAAGTGCTGACCGTAGGCAAAAAGAAGAAGATGCCGATAAGATTACCGATGAAGTCTGGACGACTGTTACCAAAAATTTAAAGGATAAAAAACTGAAAATCGATTTCAAAAAATATAACGGAACGTTCAACGATAACTGGTTTGGCCAGGTTTTGGTTTTTGAGAAAAAAAGCAAATTGTACTTCACTTCCAAACGTTCGCCACGATTGACCGGAGAAATTTTCTATTACAAAGAGAATACTTTTGTGGTAAAATGGAATGTCCGAAGTTTCCATGCCGACAGCTACATTTTCTTTGATTCTGATACTAATCATTTCAAAATGAAAGCCATTTCGCCATTGACCGATTTCAGTTATGATTTCCACGATTTGGATTTTAATCGGGTAAATTAATCCGTAAAACTGATAGCGTCTAAATCATTTGCACAGTTCAATTGTTATTTCTATTTTTAGGTACTGATTGAACAATGCTATGATTGAAATAGATTTAGAGGAAGAAAAAAAAGCCATTGCCCGCGAATACAAAGAATTGCTTCGAATAAGTTACCAAACGCTATCTGATGCTGATAAAAAACTCATCCGAAAAGCCTTTGATGTTGCCGTAGAAGCTCACAAAGACCAACGTCGGAAATCGGGCGAAGCTTATATATTCCACCCTATTGGCGTTGCCAAAATTGTAGCTTCAGAAATTGGTCTTGGCGCAACAAGTATTGCAGCTGCCTTGATGCATGATGTAGTTGAAGATACTGATGTTACCATCGAAGACATCGAAAAAAAATTCAATCCTAAAATTGCCCATTTGGTCGAAGGACTGACCAAAATTTCACAGGTTAAAAAAGACATGAACATCTCGATGCAGGCGGAGAATTTCCGCAAAATGCTGTTGACCCTTAATGATGATGTGCGTGTGATTTTGATAAAGATTGCCGACCGTCTGCACAATATGCAAACCATGGATTCGATGCCTGATTACAAGCAGGTAAAAATCGCCTCTGAAACTTTATACATCTACGCTCCTTTGGCGCACCGTTTAGGGTTGTATAACATCAAAACCAAACTTGAAGATTTGGGATTAAAATATACCGAACCGGATGTTTATAAAGACATTGTCAGCAAAATAAAGGAAACCAAGGAAGAGCAGGATGAATACATCAAGACGATTTCAGATGTTTTGAAAAAATCACTTGACGAAGAACGTGTCGAATATGTAATGAAAGGCCGTCCGAAATCAATCTATTCAATCCGCAGGAAAATGGCGGCTCAGAATGTGACTTTTGATGAAGTCTATGACAAGTTTGCACTTAGGATTATTTACAAATCAAATCTGCACGACGAAAAATTCCTTGCCTGGAAAATCTATTCGATAGTTACCGATCATTACCGCCCAAGCCCAAGCCGTTTACGCGACTGGATTTCATCTCCAAAATCAACTGGTTATGAGGCATTACACATTACCGTTATGGGTCCAAAAGGTCGCTGGGTGGAAATTCAGGTGCGAAGCGAACGTATGGATGAAATTGCCGAAAAAGGTTACGCTGCACACTACAAATACAAAAACGGAGCCACCGAAGAAACCGGTTTGGATACATGGCTCAACCTTTTGAAAGAAGCCTTGGAAAGCTCGGAAACCAATGCGGTCGACTTTGTTGAAGACTTCAAAATGAACCTATATGCAAAGGAAATCTTTGTCTTTACACCAAAAGGCGAAATCAAATCATTACCAAAAGGTGCCACATCATTAGACTTTGCATTCAGCATCCACTCCGAAATTGGTATAAAAACTAGGGGAACACGTGTTAACGGTAGATTAGTTCCGCTTAACCACGAATTAAAAAGCGGTGACCAGATTGAAATTATTACCTCTCCACATCAAAAACCAACCATCAACTGGCTCGATTATGTTACGACTTCGAGAGCCAAAAATAAAATCAGGAACGTCCTCAACGAAAACACCAAGAAAATTGCCGAGGACGGAAGGGAATTATTAACCCGAAAACTGAAACATCTAAAGATTACACTTAACGAAAGTGTGATTAACGAATTGGTAAATTTCTTCAATTTAAAAACCAGCCTCGACTTATTTTACCGCGTCGGAATTGGCTCAATTGAAAACCAGCAACTCAAGGATTTCGCTGCACAAAAAAGCAATACTTTGATAAATTTCTTCAAAAGCAAAATCAGGCGTTCACCTGGTGTCGCTCCCGAAGATATTCACAAGCCTGTTCTTAACAGCAATTACGACATGCTTGTATTTGGACCTGAGCAGGATAAACTCGATTATAAATTATCGTCCTGCTGTAATCCAATTCCGGGTGATGATGTATTCGGATTCGTTACCATAAATGAAGGCATTAAAGTGCACAAACGCGACTGTCCTAATGCCATTACACTGCAATCAAATTATGCCTATCGAATCATGCAAGCTAAATGGATTGACTCGACCCAACAGGAATTCAAAGCAGTATTGAAAATTACGGGTATGGATAGTTTGGGATTGACAAATGAATTAACGAAAGTAATTTCGAACAATATGCATGTAAACATCCAGAGCATTTCGCTGAGTGGTGAAGCAGGGATCTTTAATGGTCAGGTTGCCGTAATCGTACAAAACAATGCAATCCTGAAAAAACTGATTGACAATATTAAAAAGATTGACGGCGTTGATAAAGTCACGAGGGTTTATACCAATTAAAAATTGTGAATTACAATCCGCTGAAACTTTGATACCTTAAACAAAAAAATTACCTTTGTGGCATGACACTAATCAGTACCGATAACACCAAAAATCAGGAAACCGTAAAGAACGTTTTTACGATGTATCTTGAAAACAAAGGGCACCGTAAAACACCTGAGCGCTATGCTATTCTTCAGGAAATCTACGACAGCGAGGAGCATTTTGATATCGAAAATCTGTATATCAAGATGAAAAATAAAAACTACCGTGTTTCACGTGCCACCTTATACAATACCATTGAGCTTTTATTAGATTGCGGTTTGGTACGCAAACATCAGTTTGGGCAAAATCAGGCGCATTATGAAAAGTCCTATTTTGACAAGCAACACGACCATATCATTATGACGGATACTGGCGAAGTAATTGAGTTTTGCGATCCCCGAATTCAAACCATCAAGCAAACCATCGAAGAAATATTTGGCATAGAAATCCACAATCATTCTCTTTATTTCTACGCTAATAAAAAAGAATAAAACACACTTAACTACATAAACAACTAACAATACACAATGACTGTAGATTTACTACTCGGATTACAATGGGGAGACGAAGGCAAAGGAAAAATCGTTGACGTTCTGACCTCCAAATACGATATTATTGCCCGCTTTCAGGGCGGACCGAATGCAGGGCACACACTTGAATTTGACGGAATTAAACATGTTCTAAGAACCATTCCATCCGGGATTTTTCACAAAAATAACATCAACCTTATCGGGAACGGAGTCGTAATTGACCCTGTAGTTTTTAAAAGTGAAATCGACGGGCTTGCTAAATTCGGTCTCGATTTAAAATCAAAATTGTTTATTTCGAGAAAAGCACACTTAATACTTCCAACACATCGTTTGTTGGATGC
>DBIH01000151.1 GCA_002296885.1 Flavobacterium sp. UBA807
CGGATAAGCTGATTGACTTTACCGTTGCTTTGGACAAGCTCGATAAAATAGGCGAGGATGGCGTGAAAAAAGAAATGCTTGAAAAAGGAATTTCGGAAACGGCGTTGCAGAAAGTGCAGCCGTTGTTCCGTTTTACCGGAACGATTCAGGAGAAATTGGAGAAACTTTCAGGTTTGCTTTCTTCATCAGAAGAAGGGATGAAAGGAGTAGAGGAGCTGCGTTTTATTTGTGACAATGTTACCAATCTTGGTTTGCAGAAAGCCATTTTAGATTTAGATGTGACGCTGGCACGAGGACTGAATTACTACACCGGAGCTATTTTTGAAGTGGCGCCACCAGCCGGAATTTCTATGGGCTCAATTGGCGGCGGTGGAAGATATGATGATTTGACCGGAATTTTTGGTTTGAAAGATATGAGTGGCGTTGGGATTTCGTTTGGTTTGGATAGGATTTACCTTGTATTGGAAGAACTGAATTTATTTCCGGAAGCGGTTACGACTTCAACACAAGTTTTGTTTTTGAATTTGGGCGAAAGCCAAAGTTTTGAAGTTATGAAAGCCATTACTGTGCTTAGAAATAAAAATATTAAAGCAGAAATGTATCCTGATGCGGCAAAGATTGATAAACAGTTTAAGTATGCCGAAAGAAGGAACATCCGTTTTGTGGTAAAGGAAATTGTTGGCAATGAGTTTGTTTTAAAAGACACACAATTGGGAGAACAGTTTCAGGTGAATCTTGAGAATCTTGTAAAGAAACTCGACTAATCCTTTTTAGCCCCGATTGGAGCAAACTACCATGTAGTGCGGAAAGCGGGACGGCAGTTCTAAAATAAAGGAAAGTTCCGCTCCTAAGATCAAAAAATACGAGTTGATATAAATAAAAAATCCCCGACCTCGGGGATTTTTTAATTAATGCATTTTAGTGTCAAATAAAAAGCAAAACAAAATTATTTTATTAGGATTTTCTTAGTGATTTCACCGTTATCCGTTACAACTTTTACAATATAAGTTCCGGTAGCCAAACCGCTAACAGGTAAATGAATTTCCGCCTGATTTTGGTCATCGATCTGCCAGCTATTTACATTTTGTCCTAATAAGTTGAACAGCATAACTGATTTTACCGATACTTCCTGTAATTCGTTTTTAATGTTAATCATGTTGTCAGACTGTGTATGTGTTAACACAATACCGTGACTTGTTTCTTCGTTTTCATCTGTTCCAAGAGCTGATGTATTCTTGAATGTTAATGAGAATCTGTTTTCATAAGTTCCGGCAGGAAGATTCACCTGATAGCTTTGTGATTTAATACTGTTATAAGTATTGGTTACATTGTCATAGATGTATATTTCCTGGTTTGGATCGAAGTTTTCTTTACCATCAACAACGAAAGTTACATTACCTGAAGTTGCATTTTTAACTCCCAGAGGATAGATGTTGTTTGCATTAAAGTAACCATCACCATCGATGTTTAATTTATAAGATCCATTAATGAAATACATATCATTAGATAATGCTTCAAGGCTTATTCCATCATATCCATTGTCGTATCCGGATGTTGCGTGTTGATTCATGAAACCAAGCAATGTTTGTCTGTGCAGATTATCGGTTGAATTGTAACCTAATCTCAATTTCATAAATTGTTCTTCAACAAAGCTGTCTTCTGCATTATTCATTGCAGGGTTAGATTCGACAGTTGGATTTGTTGATTTGAACATTGTATAAGAGTTGGTTGCATCATCTTCTTTGATGAACAATCTCTGAGCATTGTTAAATGTAATTGTACCACCAGTAGCTGAACCTGTTACAAAGAAACCTTGTCCAACCGGGATAAATCTCTTTGGAGTTTTGCTACTTGAACCTAATCCGCTTACACCGGCTGGAGCTACAGGAGCAGTACCACCCGTTTTTGTATACGTTGCATAACCACCCTGATACTGAATAGTAGTATGCGATGTATTTGTGCTGTAGTGTTGCCAGATGTATAATGTACCGGTAAGGCTGGTAGCATTGTCATCTATAAATTTGTCAGCATCAATTGCAGATGGATAAGGATTACCGCATAAGTTTAGGTTGTTTGGCCCTACAGTTGAGGTAATGGTTCCGTTGTTAGGTTTTCCAACAAAAGTATAGTTTTGGTCAGCTGTTGCTGCGCCTGAACCTTTCAGAGTAAATCCTTGACCTGGCAATAAAGCTCCGTTTTGTCCAACTGAAGACCAGTTGGCATAGCTGTTACTTGAGTTCTGGAATTTAAATATCCAGTAGCTGCTCAAAGTAATTGGTGTAGTAGGTGTAGCATTGATACCGGTTGTCCACTGAATGTTTTGGATGTTGTTCGGGTCAGTTCCGTCTTTCATAACACCAGCTACTGTAAATCCGTGATTGATGGTCGTATTGTTTATTGAACTTACAGGAGATGACCAGTAGTTATAATTATACTTGTTAGACTGACCTTGTTGGTCTCTTTCTAATGAACCAGCGCTTGTTACATCTAAATCTGAATTAGTTGTTTGAACTAATTGTGATTTTCCTACTAAGTCGATTTTACCGTCTAATTTCAAATACCAGTCATTTTGAAGCTTAGTATTGTTGGTCATGCTTACTGTTTTTGAAGGATCAATAAACAAAGCCAAGTTAGTTGTATTCGCAGTTTCGGTAACATCATGTTTTACCTGTACGATTGAATAGTCATAATCATTCACATCTAAACCTCTGATATCTTTAGTAGCATCATTGATTGCTGTAGCAAAAGTTCCTGTTCTCACTGTAGTGAATGGCATTGGAGCCTCTTGTACATAAATGTTTTTATGGTTGTACATTTTCATACCTGTTCCGCTATCGATAGATGCTGTTGTTAAATCGTCAACGATATCATCTTTATAAGCATCCATTCTGTAATAACGCAATACGTTTGCGAAAGGAAGTGAACCTACGTCTTTAGGAACGATAGCACCTCTAACTTGTGATGATGTATTTTGAATTTCCTGATATACCATTCTTTGTACCTGAGCAGCTGTTAAGGCAGCATTAAATACTCTAACTTCATCAATTTTACCTTTGAAATAATATGGAGTTGATGCCGGGGCAGTGCTTACCAATGGATTTCTACCTAATGTTAGTTTTGTTGCATCTGCAGCAATATTTCCTGTCAATGCCTGAGTAGCTACCAATTTTCCATTTAAGTATAGATTTATATTACCACCACCATAAGTAGCCGCAACATGATACCATTGAGAAGTATTTAACATTGCACTCGGGTTGTAAAACAGAATTGTTCCATTTACAACAACCTCAATCTTTCTGTTGCTGGTAATTCTGATTTGGAATTTATCCTGTCCGACTACAACACCTGCAGTACTCCATGCAGAATTTAAATCAATCCAAGCCATCAAAGTTGCGTTAGCTAATCCGCCAAGAACACCAGTAGCTTCGGCATAATCATTTCTACCGTCAAAATCTAATTGTAGTTTTCTGTTCAAATCTCTTGGAGAACCGATTACCAAAGTATTTGTGTCAAATGAATCAAGAATACCATCTTTATCCGCGTCAGTTGAACCATCGATTTTTCCGTCACCATTAGCATCCAGACTGCCATATAAACCAGTAGTAATATCCTTGATACCGTCATTATTAGCATCTACTTCTAAATAATCCGGAATTCCATCTGAATCAGTGTCTTGAGCGTAAGCTCTTGTTGTTGTACCGAATCCTGTATTATTATCATATAAATCTAAGATTCCGTCTCTGTCTGTATCTGATAAATCTCCTTTACCATCACCATTGATATCACCGTCTCCGTTTAATAAATTAGCTTCGTCAACATCAAAGAATGAATCGTTGTCGCTGTCTAAGTCTAAATAGTTAGGAACACCATCACCGTCAGTGTCAAGAATGTAAGTTCCCGATCCTGCAACAAGGCTTTCTACATTATCATTCAATCCATTACCATTAGTGTCTACCCATGAAGGACTGGTTAAATCCATTTTTGATAAACCATTACTATATGCTTTCAATCCAGCTTCTTCGATATCTGGAATACCGTCATTTTCATCATCTAAGTCAAAGATGTTTGCGATACCATCACCATCAGAGTCAACATAGTTCTGAGTAATTACAATGTCATCCATAGCGAAGTCATTTCCACCTCCACCCGGAGCATTGTTTCTGATTTTGATCATGAAGTCAGTTACGTTACCCAGATTTACACTGGTAGAATAGTTTAACCAGTTTGACAATGAAGGTCCGCAAGTATTGTCCAATGAATTGGATGCAGAACATCTACCGATATCTCCGGTATTGTAGCTTGCAATTAATGTAGCGCCTGTTACGTCTCTAAATTCAACAGTAATATTCGGAAGAATAGTTGATCCTAAATTTCCTTGTCTCATAAGGTTCATTACCCAAAAGTTGAATGAAGTTACAGTATTTGGAAGCACACCGTTAATGATTAATTGGTAGAAATATGTCCCTGCAGTATTATCAGCATTGAATATTGCCATTCTACCATCTGTATCCCCCGGCGTGTGGTCGAGCTGATCTGTCCATGCCAAGTCATGGTGTATGTTTTCAGGGTCTGACGACACACCATTTGAATTGGTGATTATATAATTTACTACGTATTCACCGTCATCAAGTACACCTGATGAGTTTGTAGCACAACTGTTAGCATTTGATGTGATATTGTCTTCATAACAAGATGTTGTTGATGCGCCTGGTGTATTGATGTTGATTTTACCTTTCGTTCTTCCTGTTCCGAAAGTT